>DAWB01000052.1:0-4320 GCA_002505805.1 Methanosaeta sp. UBA80
GAAGATTACTCCGGAATGTAGGCTCCAACACCTTTTGCAGCAATGCTTAATATCATGTCCGGGACCATATGTAGCTATATGATCGATCTGCACACCCATACCACATTCAGCGATGGTGAATTGATTCCTTCCGAGCTGGTGCGCCGGGCGGAGGTGCTGGGATACAAAGCCATAGGCATCACCGATCATGCCGACTACACCAATATCGAGCATATCCTCTCCTGCGTCTCCAAGGCCAGGGATCTGCAGGAAGTGCTGGACATGCGGATTATAGTGGGAGTTGAGCTGACCCATGTTCCTCCCTCCAAGATTGGGCCGCTTGCCGATCTGGCCCGCCGTCTGGGTGCGGAGATGGTGGTGGTGCACGGGGAGACGCCGGTCGAGCCGGTCCGGCCGGGCACAAACCGGGCCGCCCTGGAGGCAGATGTGGATATCCTGGCCCACCCCGGATTCATCACCCTGGAAGAAGCGGAGCTGGCCAGAGAGAATGATATCTGCCTGGAGATCACCTCCCGCTCCGGGCATAATATCACTAACGGCCATGTGGCCCGCCTGGCCAGGCTGGCCGGAGCCAAGATGGTGGTGAACACAGATAGCCATGCACCGCACGATCTCATCAGCCGGGAGCGGGCGGTGGAGATAGCTATGGGCGCTGGCCTGACTCCCGATGAAGCCAGAGATGTGGTGGAAAGGCATCCCATCATCAACCGATGAAAACAGATGGCTCTCAAGGGGATGAATAGATAGAGATAGTGGCAGTGGACATCTCCGGCCGGCATGAGGCGGAGGGCAGATATGAGATGGTCTGTGCTGCAGTCTCCGCCCGAATATCTCCCAGCTTTTTAGAGAGGATCGACTCTGTGAGGCTGATCCGCCGCCAGGCCGGCTCTCTTGATATCAATCTGATCTCTGATATCATAATCGAGGCCTGCACTGGACTGACCGGTATCATCATAGCCGAATCGGGCGATCTATACAACCTGGAGGTCTGGAGGGTTAAAAGCATCCTGGGAAGGGACTTTAAGTATCCTCAGACCTTAGCTGAGAGGACAGCGGTGCAGCTGGCCCACCACATCTCCCTGGCCGGACATAGGCTTATCCGACATGGAATAGATAATGGAAAAGAGAGTGGAAAAGAGAGGGTCATGGAATGAGAAGCGAGGATAAGACGGCGGTTCTGCTGATACGGGAGAGCCCCGGCCGCGCTCCGGACCCCTCCAGGATGAGGGAGCTCTTCGGCCTGGCCCAGGCGGCAGGATACCGGGTACTGGCAGAGATTAGCCAGCGCCGAAGTCGGGACCATCTCTTCCAGATAGGACGGGGAAAGATTGAGGAGGCCATAAGCTACCACCCCCACAGGCTGATCTTCTATAATCCGCTCAGCCCAGGCCAGGTCTACAACATCCGAAGCCAGTTTGGAGTTACTGTGCTGGACCGGTTTAACCTCATCCTGGAGATATTCTCCTCCCGCGCCTCCACCCGGGAAGCCAAGCTGCAGGTGGAACTGGCCAGGCTCAGCTACGATGCCCCCCAGGTCAGAAATGCCCTGGCTCTGAAAAAGCGGGGAGAGCAGCCGGGCTTTCGCGGAGCAGGGGCCTATGAAGAATCCATGTATCATGATATCCGGGGAAGAATGGCCAAGATCAGGGCTGAACTCGCTGCCAGAGAGGACAAGGGAGAGAACCGCAGGCAGAGGAGGAGAGAGCAGGGATTCGACCTGGTAGCCCTGGCCGGATATACCAATGCCGGCAAGTCTACTCTTCTCAATTCCCTCACCGGATCGGCTGTTAAAGCCCAGGACCAGCCCTTTACCACCCTATCGCCCACCACCAGAGCCCTGGAGGTGCTGGGAAGAAGGGTCTTGCTAACGGATACAGTGGGCTTCATCGACGATCTGCCTCACTTCCTGATCAAGGCCTTCCGCTCCACTCTGTCTGAGATATCCGAGGCGGATCTGGTGCTGCTGGTGGCGGATATCAGCGATCCCATCGAGCTGCTCCGCCGCAAGCTGATCGCCTCCCATAAGGCTCTCTGGGACTGCGATGTAACCTCACCCATAGTCACCGTCTTGAATAAGTCCGACCGGCTGGATGAAAGAGAGGCGGCTATGAAGGTGGAGATGGTCGGCGATCTGGCTCCCTGTCCCGTCCTGGCCTCAGCCGCAACCGGTCAGGGTCTGGGTACACTGGAAGAATGCCTATCCCAGCGTCTGGAACCCCTCCCGGAGCATGAGATCCGACTCCCTTACACCTCTCTGGGCTTATCTCAGCTATCCCGGCTCTATCAAAGCACCGATTTGGTGGCAGTGAGGTATGAGGAGGAGCTGATTGTACGGCTCAGGGGCAGAAAGGAGGCCCTGGCCAGGGCAGGGCTGTACAAAGCTCTCCTGGAATGATCTGGACATGTCTGAGATCTTGCGGGATCACTATCAGCTTAAGGAGACGGTTGTCACCATTCTGGCCCGGAAGGGGGGGGAGATTGATGCCGCCAAGAGAGCCATAAAAGAGCAGAGAGCCTATCTTGAGGATTTTATAAGGCGCGATCCCTTCTTTCAAATAACCCTGGAGCCATATGATCTGGCTGACATCGAACCTCCTTTGATCGTGAGGCAGATGATAGATGGCAGTGCTCCCTTTGGAGTCGGCCCCATGGCCGCGGTGGCCGGAGCCATAGCCGGGTATGCCGTGGAGGCAATGATGGAGGAGGGGGCAGCCTATGCCGTGGTGGACAACGGTGGAGACATATGCATCCTCAACGATCATCCCATAGTTGTAGGAATTTATGCGGGAAGCTCTCCCGTTAGAGATCTGGCCTTTGAGATCCAGCCCAGGAAGGTGCCTCTGGGCATCTGCACCAGCTCGGGCACGGTTGGCCCCTCCCTCTCTTTTGGCTGGGCCGATGCCGCGGTGGTGGTATCCCAAGATGTGATGCTGGCGGATGCCGCGGCCACTGCTTTGGGAAATGCCGTATCCAGGGCTGGTCCTTTAAAGGAGTGCTTTGCGGCCATAGACCGGCCGGGAATCGATGGCGCCTTGGTGGTAAGGGGTGGTGAGACGGCCATGTGGAAGGACCTGCCGCCCCTGTGCCGGGCCTGGGTGGATGCGGATAGGATAACCAGAGAATAGTTGATCTGCCATGAGCAATTTATTGCATGCAAAGAAAGGCGAGAGATTATGAGGCAAATTAGTNNCCAACATTGGGCTGTCCCTCCAAGTGCGCTTACTGCTGGAGTTCAGATGCCGGCTCACCGATCATGAGCCTGGATACGGTGGCGGATATAGTGTCCTGGCTCAAGAATTTCAGGGACGATCCGGTTACATTCACCTTCCACGGCGGAGAGCCCCTTCTGGCCGGGGCCGATTTCTACAGGAAAGCCCTGCCGATGCTGACCGATGAGCTGGCCCACCTGGAGCCCAATTTCGCCCTGCAGACCAATCTCTGGAAGCTGACTCCCGAGCTGGCTGATGTCCTGGCCCAGTATCATATCCCCATCGGCTCCAGCCTGGATGGGCCAAAGGAGCTGAACGACCTTCAGAGGTCGGAGGGCTATTATGAAAAGACCATGAGAGGCTATGAGCTGGCAAAAGAGCACGGCCTTGATGTTCAGTTCATCTGCACCTTCACCTCCCACTCCGTCCATTCCAAAGAGGAGATATTCAATTTCTTCATGGACAACCATCTCACCCTCAAGCTGCATCCTGCCTTGCCTTCACTGAAGAGCGACGAGCCGGAAAGGTGGGCTCTTTCCCCGGAAAAGTACGGAGATCTCCTGGTCTATTTGATGGACAGGTATCTGGAGAACATGGACAAGATTGAGGTGCGAAACATCAACGACTATGCTCGCTGTGTCCTGACCGGCAGGGGTACGGTCTGCACCTTCGTCGACTGCATGGAGAACACCTTTGCCGTGGGCCCGGACGGCAGCATCTATCCCTGCTACCGTTTTGTGGGAATGCCTGAATATGTCATGGGCCATGTCCGGGATCATCCCCGCCCTGATGACCTGGCCAATTCCGAGGCAGGAGTTCGTATGCGGCGCTTCAAGGAGTATGCTGACAGGGAGTGCAAGGGCTGCAAGCACATAAGATACTGCCGGGGAGGTTGCCCCTACAATGCCATAGCTCCCAGCGACGGCGAGATCNNGGAGTCGATCCCCACTGCCAGGCTTATAAGAGGATATTCGACGAGATCTCAGATCGCTTCAATCAGGAGATGATGGGATCAATGGGATTGGAGATGGGACTTCCCGTCGGGGGGCCAAAGCCGGAGAAATCCATCCGGCCGGCGATCATGCCTCTGGTGCGAAAGCTGGCCTCGAAT
>DAWB01000052.1:4388-20276 GCA_002505805.1 Methanosaeta sp. UBA80
TTGCCAGGATAGTGCCGTTAATGAACAAATCAACATCAATTGCCTCTCAAGCCGGGCTCATTGCGAGGCTTAGTATTAGGAATTAAGAATCGATATCATTAGGGTTACCTACAGAGAATAGCGAAGAGGCCAAATAAATAAGCGCCGAGGGTGGGATTNNCCGACTTGCCTCATGGACTTGCTCTTTGGGCTATTTAAATTCTCTGTTTGTCGCTTGCTCCGAACGTCTGCTGCTCCTCCCGAAGAGACTTATTTGATGCCAGCTGCCTCGCGATGTCATGCTCTTGCATCCGCAATGCCGTTCGGCAGTGCTGGCATCACAGCTGAAAGCCTATCGCGAAATCTCATAGAAAGACAAGCTGCTGAAAACATTGCCAGCCACTCCTGAGAGGATAGTCCAGGACCACAGGGACGTTTCTCCTCCATCTAAACTATCTTCTTCCACCGCATTTTCAGCCTGGGCGGCCGGGGACCATTATTGTCCTCGTCCTGCAATGCCACCCGCACTCTAATCAGGCTGAAAGACCACGATTGCGTTTAGCTGATGTCTGTATGAGTCACTAGAGCATGTCAATGCTTGCCGGCAAAGATCCGGGTAGTGCGGCTTGAATGTACATTGATTTCATCTGATTTCCATTCATAATGAGCATCCAGAACGAATTTAAATAGTTTAGAGACATATTCTCTATTAATTGGAGAGGATTATCCTATGGTCTCTGAAGAGATTTGGTTTTCGCAAAGGGAAAGGATTTACAGTATCGTTAAAGGCAAGATAGAATGGACCGACCAGAAAAAGATCTGGAATTGGGATCGTTGTACGGTATCCCTTGTGAGAACACCCGCTTACATGGAGGGCTCATCCGCCAAGAAGCTCAGAATTGTGGTGAGGAGCAACTCCAATCAGAATCAGACCAGCATAAAGGTCAACCGGCCCATGAATCTGAGATTCATGCTCGGCTTTGATATCGAAAAGGTAGGCGAAATAAAATGCGAAAAGCCCGATCCGGAGATGCACTCCAAAAGAAGTTCCGAAATATGGACAGGTCCAAAAGAGAGATGGATTTTTCAGCTTGATGAAGACTACTGGATATGGTGCTGGAAAGAGGACGGCGTTGAATTAAGCTCAACCAATATTTACCGGATTCACCAGGATATTTGCCACCATCTCTCAAACCCCGGCACGGACAGCTTCGACCAGATATTTAGATTAGAGGAGAAAAGTACCAGCGATGGTATTGTTCTGAGCCATCTCCGGTCTGCTGATGCCAAAAAGGAGAGTATAGTTCCGGTTATTTATCAACCTGCCGTGGATGGCCTCAAGAACTTTGTTCGTGAGGTTCACTGCAATCAGAAAGAGATAGATGATGACATATCCGAGGTGGAGGTCACCCTGGTATTCAACGACGAAGAATTGCGAGATAACTCAATTTTAGATGATACATACAGGCGTCTACGGGCCATTCGCTATAATCGAACCAGCGATGTGGAGACATTCAAGATAAGAATAAACAGAAAGGACCGGAGCAAGAGCTGTTTTATCTTTAAGAATATCTACAGCATCATAGATGGAAAGCGCTACGGACTGAACCAAGATTCCATTCATGGAGACCCTGATCCGGATAATGATATCGAGCATGAAATCGCTTACTATTTCGTCGATTACAACCATCCTATCGTGTTTATAAACACATCCAACCATGCCATGGCCGAGCATGATGCAAACAGAGATTTATGGAAATGGGAGTATTTGCCGGGTGTTATGGACTCGCCAGTATCTTTAGGCAGCAAATCCCGGGAGAAGATCGATAAAGAATACATCGAGGTGCCTCATTTGCTGAAAGAGGTTAAGAAGACTAAGCATATTTAAGTCGGCAGGCATCGGTCACCGGTCAGGCTGATCCGAGAATCGCATAGGTCGAAGCCCAAGAATCCGGAATTATTGAGATGGTCTATTTGGCGGAGCCAATCCCGCCTTTTCCCATCTGCCTTCTTCTATCCACATTCAGGCTTAGAGAATATGTCTCTTCTTTTCCGTCTTCCTGGATATTCAGCTCACCCTCGCCAATTATCTTGCCACCTGATGGAGATACTGCCAGGAATATACTTCCCAGTGCAGTAGGGTCATCGGGAGGCGTCCGAGTGATATCGGCCAGATCAGCAGTTATAGTCGAATTGTTATTGTCTGTGGTGATGGCGATATTTATTAGCGGATACATGCTGCGATCCAGGATCATACTGCCTCGAAAGGCTTTCTCACCTGCCTCTTCTCCTTTGCTCAGGATGTCGCTTCTTATCTCTTCCAGGCTCTTATTGGAGGAGAGGAGATCTCTGATCTGCCTCGGCTGCATAGGCATAATGGCCTCGATCTTCAGCCGGAGATTATGGGACTCATTGCCCTTCAAGGCCTTCCCATGCCCGCTGTAAAGGACCTCCAGGGGAACGCCCATGGGAAAGCCCTCATTCTGGGGCGGCATCATTTCGCATTGCAGATTCATGCCCATCCTGCATAGCGGGGCAAATCCCCGGGCGGGCTCTATGCCATTGGGCTCTCCATCGGGCTGGGCCAGGGCCATGCCGCAGATTCCCGCCATAAGCGAGATCGCCAGCCATATGCTCAAAGTGTTTATGCCAATCTCCTTCATCATTGTCCGCCTGCCCTGGGAGCAGTCTCTCTCCTCAGAATCATATTCCAGCTTATAAAACAGATGCGCCTCTCAGTTATAAAATTATCCAGATAATGCTGAATTGAAAGAATAAAGGGGCCGGCCTGGATATGGCCGGCACCCATATCTTTGGTTTTATGTTGGAGGGGAACAATCATTGCAGATCTTGGGGCTAATCATGCAACAGGCTCAGGCCTGACCGCTGCCAGGCCCAAGATCCCGGCCATCTCCTGCCTCTTCCCGTTCTCTTCTCTCAACTCGGAGAGAGTCATTTTCTCCCTCTTCTGCATCCTTTCCAGCTCAAGCTGCTTGATCTGGGAGAGGGTCATATTGTCCAGCTCCTGCATTTTGGTCTGGATCAGATCTCTGACCTGGGCGACGGTCATATTGGAGAGGTCTTCCAGATCCATGTCGTCCATCAGCAAGGTGGCCGGATTGCCTCTCATCCTACCCATACCATCATCAGAACCAACTCCCTGGCATCGTCCTGATTGGAAGCTATCTCTTCCCATCATCTGGCCATTGGGTCCATTTCCATCCATCTGGCCTTTTGGTCCATTTCCACCCATCATCTGGCCATTGGGCCCATTTCCACCCATCTGGCCTTTTGTTCCCCTGCAGTACTGGCTGCAGTTCCGATCTCCTGCCTGACAGAACTGGCTCTGGTTCATGGCCTCCATTTTCATCTCTCTAAGCTCGCCCAGAGTCATATTATCCAGCTCTTCCGGGGTGAGATTATTCTTCAGGTCAAACATAGCTCCATGCCCGGCACGGCCGGAGCCGTCGCCCAAAGGCATGGACAGAGCCGGAACTGCCAGAAGGCAGACAGCGGCAAGGGCAATCAGAGCCACCTTGCCAGAGATCCTTGTCTTTTTCATCTTTAATCAACCTCAATATTTCTTATGCTTCAATAAATCCCACTCGTTCTACCCGTTCTCTGAATCCGGCCGCAATTCCGCCCGCCGGATAAACAATCTACATCGGAACGATAGAAAAGACAAGAGCCGAACGAACCATATCTGCTACAGGCCCCGCCCCATTCCTCTGGACAAAAAAGGTTTAGGAACGTTCCTTTTTCGATAAAAACCATTCAGAAAGTTCTATTATGTTAGTTCTGCCCCACTCTTTCTTGATTACCAGCTTACGCCTCTCTAGTGAAATTAAAATCCCCGTCAACGATGATTTGGGCGTTCCCGTTTCATAGCGGATCTCTGCCTGGGTCATTCTGCCGCCATGGGTGATCAATGTGTTCATCACCGCATTCTCCCTGGCAGTCAGAGTCTGCATGACCGCCTCCATCTCCGAGGTTACAGCTATCTTTTTTTCGGGCGGCATAGCCCCAGACTCTTCCTGAGAAGAAGGCTGCGCTGCATCATCCTCATCCCTTTTCGAATCCTGGGGCAGAGAAGGGGCGGAAAGTGCAGCATATTCCTGGGATCGGGACGGCGCATCGGAATCGGATGGCGTTGTCGGTGCGGTGGAGACGGTATCATCAGGGGCCGATTCGATGGAGTTAGAGGCGGCCTCTTCCTCACGGCCGGGGATGGCCATATCTCCGGGAGAAGAATCCTCTGGATCAGAGACATGCTGCATTGAGGGAGCTTGTGCCGAGGACGGGACGGGAGATGTTTCCTTCCAGCCACGGGACTCATCACTTTGAGCGGAAGTCTCCTTTTCAGCGCTGTAAGGCCCTTCTTCATAATCCATATCGCCTCCCTCCGGCTTTATTGCAGCCGGCTTAACTCTTCCATGCGGGCTGCGTCTCTTTTTCTGCAGGAAGATGGCCAGGCCGAATCCTGCAATCATAAGAGCAGCCGCTATGATCAGCACAGTCAAGGCCGTTCCCTGACCCGGATATCCGGGTGGTGGTAGCAGAAGCTGGCTATTGCCGTTGGAGGCCAGAGGCTGGCGATACTGAATGGATATGCGGGGATCTGAGAGATCCCAGCCCTGCACATCAGCTACCAGCGACTCATTTGAAGCCGATAGAAGATAGCTTAGACCATGGGAGATATTTATCTCGCCCAGGCTGGTCTCGCTTGGCAGGTAGAAGGTGACCCGATAATCATCGAAGTCTCCCCTGGAATCAAAGTGCAAGGTCCAGAGATCGCCTTCTTTGGCCGTGAGGCCGGCAGTCAGGGCATAGAGTTGGTGGGAATCATTCTCTAACTGAAATTGAGAGCCCTGGAGAAAGTCGAGGCCGCTGATGCTCTCCGCATAACCGGTTATCAGGGCTTTGCCCGAGCTGTCCAGATAAACATTGAGGGTCAGGCTCTGGCCGGAGGTGGCATCAGAGGGGATTTCGGAAGCATTGGCCTGCGGGAGGAGAATCGAAACGAGGAAGATGAGTAGGAGGGCTGCTCTGCCCATGCTTTCCCCCATATTGCTGCAGCCCTTTGCCATCATAGCATAAACCGGTTTATTGTTGAATCTATATAAACGAGACTGAAAATTAAGCCGGGTCGGGCCATAAAAAGAGAAAGCAGATATCGATTGGAACGCTCATGGATGGATCTGCTACCAGCTTCGACTGGCCACAGGCATCCTCCAGCCGCTGCCGAAAGCGCGGTCTGTGACCTTAAGCCCTGGAGCTGCCTGCCGCCTCTTGAATTCGGCGTTCTTCACCATACATAGTACTCTGTCGACCATCTCTTTCTCGTATCCAACAGCCAGAAGATCCTCTCTGGACTGATGCTGCTCGATGTACCTCTCCAGAATATCGTCCAAGACCTCGTATGGTGGCAGGCTGTCCTGGTCGGTCTGGCCGAAGCGAAGCTCCGCCGTGGGAGCCTTATTCAGTATAGAAGCGGGGATAATCTCTTTTCTCTGGGAAGCATTGAGCCATCTGGCAAGCCTGTAGACCATCGTCTTGGGAACATCGGAGATTACCGCGAGACCGCCGGACATATCCCCATAGATGGTGCAGTAGCCCACAGCCAGCTCTGACTTGTTGCCCGTGGTCAGGAGGACCAGGCCGAACTTATTGGAGAGGGCCATGAGCAGGTTGCCCCGGATGCGGGCCTGGATATTCTCCTCGGTCACATCCTTGTCCAGGCCTTGAAAAGGCACCGCCAGCTCCTGCTCAAAGGATCGCATGATCTCGGTTATTCCCAGGGTCATGGTCCTGACCCCCAGGTTTTGCGCCAGAAGCTGTGCGTCCTCGATGCTTCTGTGACTGGTGAATGGGGAAGGCATGATCACCCCCAACACATTCTCGGGCCCCAGGGCGGATGCGGCTATGGCCGAAACTATACTGGAGTCGATCCCTCCGGAGAGGCCCAGAAGGACTCCGGAAAAGCGGCATTTGGTCACATAGTCGCGGGTTCCCAGGACCAGGGCCCGCCAGATCTCGGACTCGGAAGTGAAATCATCCTCAGCTATGCTTCCTGCTCTGGCCTTCCCCTCCGCCTGGCCGCGGCTCAATTGGCTCAGGTCCACCACAATGATGTCCTTCTGGAAGCCTAGGCCTCGGGCGGCCAGGCGCCCCTCCCCATCAAAGGCCATGCTCCTGCCGTCAAAGACCAGATCGTCGTTGCCCCCGACCTGGTTGACATAGAGAAAGGGCATGTGGTGCTTTTTGGCCAGCTCTTTAAGCATGGCCTCCCGGTGCTCTTGCTTTCCCACAGTGAAGGGAGATGCGGAGAGGTTGATGATGGCACCAGCGCCCTCCCGGGCCAGCTCCGCCACAGGATCGGTATGATAGCGACGGCGACGCCAGAAGTCGGAATCGTTCCAGATATCCTCGCAAATGGATACCCCCAGCCTCTCCGCACCCAGCTCCAGGATCTGAGCCACTCCTGCCGGCTCAAAATAGCGATCCTCGTCGAAGACGTCGTATGTGGGAAGCAGGCTCTTCTTGAATGTCCTCTCCACTTTTCCATGCCGCAGCAGGGCGGCGCAGTTGAAGAGAGGCCGGCCCACCGGGCCGGGATTGGGCTCAGCCAGGCCCACCAGGACCGGTGGCAGATCCCTTGCCTCTGCAGCCAGGCGGCTCAGGCAGGCCCAGCTACGATCTATAAAATCNNGATATCCCAGAAGGGCCAGCTCGGAGGTGACGGCAAGATCTGCCCCGGCGGCCTGGGCTAAAGCTGCGGCGATCTTGATGCTGTTGCCCCGAAGGTCTCCCACAATGGGATTGAGCTGCAAGAGAGCTATCTTCATACAGATGATAGTGAGAAGATGCCAGGGTGGAATTAAGCTCTTTGGTGCCCGTAAGCGCTTTAAAAGCAAACGGCCAGCCGAGACCGACAGAGTGATTCATAGTGGATTTTTGGAAAAGGGAAAAGGAATAGCCAAAGAAGATCCCCTAGGGATTTAGCACTAAAATGCTGTAGTTTAGAAGTGCGGCGAAGCTGACCCAGGCCAGATAGGGAACCAGGAGGAGAGCGGCCTCTTTAGATAGAGGGTAGAAGCGGTATATGGTAAGCAGTATCAGAATCCAGAGCAGGGCTATCACCACCAGTCCGGCCAGGGGTGAGCGCAGCCCGAAGAATGCGGCAGACCAGAGGATGTTGAAGGCAAACTGGGCCACGAAGGCATAGGCTGCCCCCCGGAACTGGGGGAGGGTCAAGCCGGCCCGCCAGGCCAGAAAGAGCGATATGCCTATGAGGGTGAAGAGCAGGGTCCAGACGGCCGGGATTACTCCATCGGGCGGGGTGAACCAGGGTTTGACCAGGGCGGGATACCAGCTGTAGACGGACATATTGGTGAAGATGGAGCCCAGCAGGCCAGCTCCCTGGCAGGCGACTATGCACAGAACAAGCCTGACAATCTCATTTCTGCTCAATCCATTCATGCTATTTGCACCCCACTTTCGCTTAAGCCAATAGAGTCAGATTTCTTCGGCTTTATCATATTGATCACCGGCTCACCGCCTGCTCCAGGGTCACATTCTCCCCCGGACCCCGGCGCATGACCACGCTCTGCCATCGGAGCAGATATCTTGCCAGCTCAGAGAAAAAGCTCTCCAGCCAGGCTCTCCTCTCTCCATCGCTCCAGGCCTGCGCAGAGCCGTCCAGTTCCCCGGCCCGGGCGAGAGCCATAGCCTGCAGATCGGCTAAGGGCAGAATCATCTGCACCACCATCCCCTCTCCCTCTTCATCGTAGGCCACAATCAGTTCAAAGTTGCCCACATGAAGGATCTGATTGGGAGCAATCCTTCCCGCCCGGGCTTTTAGTGCAGCATAGGAGAGGGCCTGGAATACCTCCTCTTGAGATACCTTCGCTGCCGCCTTGCCTGCCAGATCCTTCATCGTCAATCTCCCCGGCCCCGACCTGAGCCTATGGAATTGCGACCCAATATAAATAGAGCGGAGGTAGTAGATAAAAGTGTAGGGAGTGGGAGACAACAGACTGATTGGTGGGAAATATGAGCTGCTTTGATGATCTTATGCAATTTAGAGATGAGGTGGATCGGGTGGAGAAGAATATCCAGAAGAGAGGCAGGCCTGAAGAGCTAAAGGACCTGCGCCGCCGGGACAATGGGGTGGAAGAGCATCTCCCATAAATGCCCGCTGCTATTTTAGGAGATCTTTTCATAAGCATTAACTAATTATAATATAGAGCCTGACTCGTCTCCAGGGATTAAAGATGCCGAAAATAGCCATAATCTACGCCAGCGGCTCGGGAAAGACAAAGAAGATGGCAGAGGCCATTGCCGGTGGAGCCAAGAGCGTGCCAGAGGTGGAGGTATTGCTGAAAAATGCCGTCCAGGCCAAGGCTGATGAGGTCATAGATGCCGGTGCCCTCATTCTGGGCGGCTCAACCTACAACAGCAAGCTGATCCGGGCCATGGAGCCGTTTCTGGACCGGCTGGATGGACTTGACCTGAAGGGAAAAACCGGTGCTGCCTTCGGATCATATGGATGGAGCGGAGAAGGAGTTCCTATCCTAATAGAGCGAATGAAATCCTGGGGCATGTCTGTGATTGAGCCGGGGACAACGGCGGTTCAGATGCCCAGCAAAGAGGTCCTGGACAGATGCTTTGAGCTGGGAAAAAGCATGGCAGGCGATCTGAAAACATAGAATAGGCCGATCTAAGAAGAGTCCAAGCCACTCAGATCTGCCCTCAAGCACCGAATCCAATTCGATTTTTCCGGCGTGCTTGGTCGGGCAAGATAGATAAAGGAGGATGGCATCGAAAAACTGGTCTCCTAGCTGAAGAGATGGATAGGAAGACAGAAGGCAGATTCAATGGAGTATGTTCTTTTCCCCCGGTCCGAGATCCATCGCAGGATAGAGGCGCTGCAGTCCCAGATGGGAGAGATGGATGGAGCATTGCTGTTTCATGCCGTGGACATGTGCTACTTTTCCGGCACAGCTCAGGATGGGCTGGTCTATGTTCCCAGAGACGGCGAGCCGGTGGTGATGATTAAGAGAAGCCTGGAGAGAGCGGCGGAGGAGTCGCCATTGGAGGTCCGGCCGCTCAGGAATATGAGAAATCTCAAGTCGGATCTGGGCATACCAAAGGGAGCCGTCATGGGATTGGAGATGGATGTCCTTCCCTGCAGCTTTTATTTTAAGATCGACAAGGCTCTGGACAATGCCCGGTTTATGGATGTGGCGGAGAGGATCAAGCACATACGCTCGGTGAAATCCGATTTCGAGCTGGGGCTGATCAAAGAGTCCGCCCGGATACTGGAGGCCGGATTTTCCAGCGTTCCCGACTTCCTAAAGGAGGGGATGAAGGAAGTGGACCTTATCAGCCGGCTGGAGATGGTCATGCGATCTATGGGACATCAGGGATCGCTACGCTTCCGGCGCTTCAACAGCATCGTCCCTCTGGGCCATGTCATGTCCGGGCCTGCCGCAGCCTGTCCCAGCTTTCTGGCCTCGCCTACCGGGGGTAAAGGCACATCCCTGATCTTTCCCCAGGGAGCGGGCTATTCCAGGATCAAGAGAAATGAGCCGGTGTTTGTGGACATGGTGGGTATCTACAACGGCTATATCGCCGATGCTACCAGGATCTTCTCTTTAGGCCGAATCGAGCCGGAGCTGGAGGAAGCCTATCAGGCCGCCTGTCAGATCGAAGAGGATCTGGCCCGGCAGATGTCGGCGGGAAAGACGGGCCGGGAGCTCTTCCTTCTCAGCGAGGCGGCAGGAGCCGACCTCGGCTATCAGGACTATCTGGGCGGCCCGCCGGGAGGCAAATGCGGCTTTGTGGGCCATGGAGTGGGGCTGGAGCTGGATGAGTATCCGGTGATAGGGCCCCTGGACCATGAGCTGCAGAGCAATATGACCATCGCCATTGAGCCCAAGATCATCTATCCGGACAAGGGGGTGCTGGGAATTGAGGATACCTTCCTCACCTCCAGCGGGGCGGCGGAGAGCCTGACCCATATGCCCCGGGAGATCTGGCAGGTCTAGGATCCTGGCCGTTGGCCAAGAGGACTTGCTCTGCCCTCATTTCCAGCCCCAAAAGAGATAATAAGCTGAAAGCAGGAGTAACCGGTCTATAAAGGAGATCAGATGATTCGCATCATATCCCTGGACATGGACGGCACACTGATGAAATCCAGATTTGTGGACAGGGTCTGGATGGAGGGGATTCCATCCCTCTACGCCGAGAAAGCCGGCCTGGATTTTGCGGCGGCAAAAGAGTATGTCATAAGCGAGTATGCCCGGGTGGGCAGCGACCGGATGGAGTGGTACGACCTCCTATACTGGATCGACAAGTTCGGCCTCAAGATCGGCAAAGATGAGCTCTTGCAGATGTACGAGGATGATATCGAGGCCTACCCCGAGGTGCCCGAGGTTTTGGATCAGCTCTCGGAGAGATACGATCTGGTGGTGACATCCAATGCCGCCAGGGAGTTCATAGAGATCGAGCTGGATGGCCTCTCTGAATATTTCCGGGAGATCTTCTCCGCCACATCGGACTTCCGAGAGGTCAAGAAGTCGCCTCTGGTCTACGGGGCCATCTGCGCTCAGATGAATGCCAGGCCCTTTGAGGTGCTGCACATTGGGGATCACTACCACTACGACTACGAATCACCGCTCCAGGCGGGCCTCGATGCCTTATTCCTGGACCGTAAGGGCGAGCGCTCCGGGCCGGAGGTTGTGGGCGACCTCCGGGAGGCGGCGGAGCTGATCGAAAGCTGCATCTGATTCTATAGCTGCTCCGGCGATTTGAGGAGGATGAATTAGGATGAAAAGAGAGACTAGGCTGATACTGGCACTGGATGTCACCTCCGGGGAGCGTGCCCTTTCCCTGGTTGGAAGGCTCTGCCCCTATTTTGATGCCATCAAGATCGGCTACCCCCTGATCCTCGCCGCAGGCTTAGGCGTGGTTAAGGGGATCGCCAGCATCGCCCCGGTAATCGCCGACCTCAAGGTGGCGGACATCCCCAACACCAACCGCCTCATCTGCCAGGCAGCCTTCCAGGCCGGGGCCAGCGGGGTCATCGCCCAGGCCTTTCCGGGAAAAGACTCCCTTCTGGCCTGTACCGAGGTCGCCGCGGAGAACGGGGCGGATCTCTATGTGGTCACAGAGATGAGCCATCCTGGCGCGGAGATGTTCATGGCCCCCCAGGCGGAGAGAATGGCCCGGCTGGCTGCAGAGGTCGGAGCAGCGGGAGTGGTGGCGCCGGCCACCCGTCCTGAGAGGATCAGGCTGATCCGCTCCATCATCGGAGAGAGGACCATCATCTCCCCCGGCGTGGGAGCCCAGGGGGGGTCGGCGGGGGCGGCACTGGAAGCAGGCGCGGACTATATTATAGTGGGCCGGTCGATTTACGGGGCGGAGGATCCGGAAGCGGCTGCTAAAAGGCTTCTATTCTCACTCTGATTTCCATGAAGTGGCTAATGCTCTGGAAAAGCCCACCAAGATAAAGCAGAATTTTTATTAACAATTTAGAGAGAGAGATTTTTAATAATGTTCAACGTTGATATCGTTCTCATGAATGTTGTTTTACCTTCATTTTGTGTTCAAGACCTTCCATAAAAATATATACTGGATAAATATCATTAACAAATTTATATGTTCCTCTATCGGCTTCTTGGTCGATCATAATAACACCGCGGTCCCTCATCGTTCTTAAGAAGTTGTCGAATACTGCCTTTTCTTCCTTGGTTAATTTTGCAACTATCTCGTTTTTCTTAAAACTAGTGGTAACACCAAGTTTCCTTAAGATCGATCTATATTTCTCGCTCCGAATAGCCCGATATACTAACGGATCTAGATACTTTTTGCCGATGCTTTCTGCGGCGGATATGACTCCTTTCCACACATCGTCATCTTTTACAATGCCGTCTTCATCAATCCAAAATATCGCGTCTCCAATTTCATGCATAATTGTTGGTAGTCCGCCAGAATAGTCTATCATTATTTCCATAGCGGATTCTTGCACGGCAATATTTACTTTATTAAATGCTCTTAAAAAGAAATCCTTTACTTCCTTTTCTTGCAGCTTTTCGATTTCGACAACCCGAAAAACCCTCATCAGAGATGGTTGATTTCTACTCAAATTATCTCTGAATTCTGGAAGCCCAATTAGCATGATGCTTATCGGAAAATAATCGAAATGTGTGGCTACTTTATCTACAAAGCTCTTATACCAATTAGCGAATTCCGGTGTCCTGGATATTGCATCAATATCATCTAAGACTATGAATAAACCTTTTTTTTCTGTTTTTATTTTCTCGGCGATATTTACGAGAGCCTCGGGAAAGTTATTCACCAATTCTCGCGTATCTTCTGCTGTGGGGTGGAAGCTTACAGCTACGCCAAACAAATCAATTTGTTGTATTTTATTCTCAAAGTAACCGGAGATTTTCCCATACCAGGATTGGGTATTTGATACTTTGAGCAATTCTTCAAAAACGCGGCGAACCATCTCATCTAAACTTGTGACCTGCCCAAGGAAAACGTGCACTGAAAGCAATCGTTCTTTGCATGCCATATTGCATACGAATTTCGCAAAAGAACTCTTGCCGATACCCCTCTCACCCGCAAGGAATATGTTTTCTTGCTTGCCTGTTCTAGCCTGCTTTACGTTTCTCAATATTTCTTCTAACTGGTTAGTTCTTCCAACAAAAAGTTCTACTGGCACGGGATTTCCGGGGGTGAATGGACTTCGGTCCTTCATGATCCTTTATTCGCTCTTTAGATATTTCATTTTATCTCATATGAGGTAACCTATTTCCATCTTTTCTCATCCCCACCATAGCGCTGGCAAGCATCCCTGGCCTGTCGAATCCGCTCCGGTAGAGCCTGGAGTCCACGAAGATCCAGTCCATCACCATCGGCAGCCATAAGACTCAGTGCTACATAAAAGAAGCATGGATCAACGCACCGATATATCCTTGAAATAGGGCTCCCTTCTGGCGTTTGCCTCTCGCAGCAACTCTTCTATCCTGCCGCAGTCGCAGGAGTCGATCTGCACCAAATTGTCGCTTCGCAGCAAACAGGGCTTGATCTTGCCGTCTGATGTGACCCTCAGCCGGTTGCAGTTGGCGCAGAACTCGGTGTTGTCCATGGGCCGCACTATCTCCACCTCCGCCCCATCCAGGAAGTACTTCTTTCGCCGGTGCATCTCACGGGTGTGGATATGGTCCGCCTGGGCCGCCAGCCGGGCCTCGATGGCGTCTATATCCCCAGCCAGCCCCCGGCCTGAGAGGTCCAGGAGCTGGATGAGCTGGGCAATGAAATCCTTCTCCCGGCAGAAGTCGATTATGGCCGGGATCTCCGCCTCATTCTGCTTCAAAACCACCACATTGAGCTTGATGGGCAACAGTCCCGCCTCGGCGGCGGCATCTAATCCCTGCAGGACCCTCTCCAGATCTCCCTCCCGGCCACCGGTGATGTTCCGGTAGACCTCCGGCTTAAGGGAGTCCAGGCTGACATTGACCCGGCCCAGGCCCGCCCGGGCCAGGCTCTCCGCCTGCTCGGCCAGATAGATGCCGTTGGTAGTCAGGGAGATCTTCATCTGCGGGGGCATATGGGCGATCAGGCCGGCCAGGCCCTGGCGCAGCAATGGCTCGCCTCCGGTGAGCTTGAGGGAGCGCACACCCAGCGCCGCCGCAGCCTGGGCCACGCCTATCACCATCTCATCGGAGATCTCGCCGTTGGGCTGTACCTCGCCCTCATGGTGGCAGTAGAGGCAGCGCAGGTTGCAGCGAGAGGTGAGAGCAATCCGCAGGCCAGTGACCTTGCGACCATAGGAGTCCACCATTATGCCCGGCATCAGGATGCAGCTAGTGTCTCTGCTAGTATTAGAACTCAATCAGTCGAAGGGTGGGAAGGCCTGCATCGCCAGCCCAAACTGAAAAGGGCAGATGAGAAAGGAGATGAGATGGGAGATAAGACGGGAGAGACCAAATGGATGTCTCAATATTCTATCTCTCCCAGGCTCTTCTTGAGATGGGAGAGGAGGATCATGGCCACGATCATGCAGATGGCCAGAGCGGAGAGCAGCTCCTCCCAGGACTGGCCGGGCCTGGTTACGACCTGGATTATCCCCCCGGCGAGCAGGGTGAGCATGGCCGTGGCTATGACCGAGACCAGCATGGACCAGATGATCGAGCCAACCTCATAGCGCTCGAAGAAGGAGGCGGAGAGGACGAAGCATACCGCGGCCAGGATGAGGATTATGGAGAGGGGCAGGGGCGGGCCGTGGTGGAAGAACTGAATCAGCCCCTGGGCCAGGGCGATCATCGTCAATGAGAGCAGCCCGGAGGCAAGAAAGGCCTTGAGGATGTAATTTGATCGAAGAGGCAAGGAATGGAACCCCGCGCTTTATATGACTGGATTGAATATAAACATTGTGTATAATCCCTGTCAGTCTTTTTCTTCAGATATTACTGCTTCTTGCCGTTCCCTTTCCATCCCCTCCTCGGTCGAGCCGGTATCAGGCATCCTCTTCCCGAGCCTATGAGATCCTCCCGCCCGGCCAGCCTCAATCCATCTTTTACCAGATCGTAGTTTTTCGGGTCCCGGTAATGCAGCATGGCCCTCTGGATCCTCTTCTCCCTGCCCCTGGGCACATGCACCGGCTTTAAAGTGAACGGGTCCAGGCCGGTGTGGTACATGGCGGTGGAGACCGTCATGGGGGTGGGGGTGAAGTCCTGCACCTGCTCGGTATAGAGATGGGCCTCTTGCAGATACTGCGCCAGTTCAATCATATCCCCCACCGTGCAGCCAGGATGCCCGGACATGAGATAGGGCAGAAGGTACTGCTCCCGTCCCGATTCCCTGGAGGCAGCGGAGAAGCGCTCCCGGAATGCGTCCAGCACCTCTCTGGGGGGCTTATTCATGCATTCTGTCACCGATCGGGAGATATGCTCCGGCGCTATCTTGAGATGGCCGGATACATGATGACGACATATCTCTTCCAGATAGGGGGAGCTGTCCGCCATTATCAGGTCATGCCTGATTCCGGAGGAGATGAAGACCTTCTTCACTCCGGGAACCTCTCTTATGCGGCGCAGCAGCTCTACCTGGCGGGAGTGGTCCTTGTTCAGGCTGGGGCAGTCCGCCGAGCAGAGTTTGTCCGGGCATGCTCCATTTTTCCATCTGGGGCAGGATAGGGAGTACATATTGGCCGTCGGCCCGCCCACATCGGATATGATCCCGGCAAAGCCCTTCATCCCCACCAGCATCCTCACCTCACGCAGTATGGACTCCTGGCTGCGGCTCTGCACAATCCTGCCCTGGTGATGGGTCAGGGCGCAGAAGGAGCAGGAGCCGAAGCAGCCCCGATGGCTGGTGATGGAGAAGCGCACCGGCTCCAGAGCTGGTATTCTCTCCCGGTAGCAGGGATGGGCGTCCCGGCGGAAGGGAAGTTCATAGATCCGGTCCAGCTCTTCGGTGTGGAGCGGCCGGGCGGGAGGATTCTGAACGATAACTGTCTTGGGATGGGGCTGAACCACCCTCCGACCATGAAAGGGATCTTGCTCCTGATAGTGCAGGGCAAAGGCCCGGGCGTACTCCCGCCTGTCCGCCGAAACTAGGGCAAATCCAGGAATCTCCAGTTCATCATCGCCCTTGACTCGACCTCTCCATCGGGCTACTTCCTCCTTGACCGCAGTGCCGGCCACATCTTTGATCTCAGAGATCCTCTCCCCCTTCTCCAGCCGCCGGGCCACCTCTCCCAGGGCTCTCTCCCCCATGCCGTAGATAATCATATCGGCCGGGGCGTCGGCTAAAATTGATTGCCGCACCGAGTCCGACCAGTAATCATAATGGGCAAAGCGGCGCAAGCTCGCTTCGATGCCGCCGATGATCAGC
>DAWB01000052.1:20284-26055 GCA_002505805.1 Methanosaeta sp. UBA80
CCGGTCCGGCCGGAGCAGGCGGCCTCCAGGGGAGTAGACATCTGAGCTTCTGCGCTTTAGATTGGGAGTGAGGTTATTGACCATGGAGTCCACATTGCCGGAGGATATGCCCAGGAACAGTCGCGGCTTGCCCAGGCGCAGGAAATCCTCCCGCCGCTTTATGTCGGGCTGGGCGATGATTCCCACGCTGTAGCCG
Source organism: Methanosaeta sp. UBA80 (assembly GCA_002505805.1). GTDB lineage: Archaea > Halobacteriota > Methanosarcinia > Methanotrichales > Methanotrichaceae > Methanothrix. The sequence goes on from DAWB01000052.1 coordinate 20,481, forward strand.
GCATCCCAGAGCACCCGGCCCACAAGAGCGGCAGCAAAAGAGGGATGGTCGACATAGGCGTCTCCGCTAATGAGGATGACATCCAGCTGATCGATGCCCTGCTTTTCTGCCTCAGACCGGAACATGGGCAGGAAGGCCGGCTGCGCTATCATGCTTTATAGTAAGGGTCAAGGCAGCCATAAAGCCTTCCCAGGGCTCCGAGCCAATTGTCCGGGGAAGATCGAGCCCAATGATCTTGGCTTGGGCCATCCCTGGACAAGTTTTAAGGATCAGGAGCGAGATAGAAGCATAGTGGGAAGGGCAATGAATCAGGGATTGAAATTTTCTGGCATGCTGGCTTTGGCCATGCTCTTATTATTTTCCATGGTCCAGGCAGCATCAATTGAGGTCAAGCCGGGGGAGAGCATACAGGCAGCGATAGATGAAGCTGGAGTTGGAGACAGCGTACTGGTTTTAAGCGGCGCCTACCAGGAGAGCCTGAATATAACCAAGCCGCTGTCTCTGATCGGCATCGGCCGTCCCCAGATTGATGGGGGATCCGCCGATGCCGCCATTCTCCTTTATGCCGATGGCGTGAGCATCTCCGGATTTGATATCAGATCCACAAGGAGGACAGGCATCTACTCTCTCTCGGACAAGAATGTCCTAGAGAACAATACCATCAGCGGCTGTCTGGACGGCATCTTTCTGGATGGCTCAAGCTTTAACTATATCACCTCCAATGATATCAACAACAATACCGCGGGCATCTTTCTGTTCTCCTCGAATGGAAATGTCATTTCCAACAACAGCATCCGAGACAACCACATCAATGAGGAGAGCGATTGCGGCATTGCCCTGGTCTGCTCGAGCGGCAATACCATCCGCCACAACCATCTGACCAACAACGGCGATTCATCTCTAACCTTGCGCTCATCGGCCAACAATACCATCCTTGCAAACAATGTCAGCTCAAACGACTGGTATGGCATATCCCTCACCGAATCCAGCAACCACAACCGGATTGAGAAAAACAATGCCTCAGAGAACAAAGACGCCGGTATATACCTGGACAGCTCGCAAAAAAACATCATCATGGCCAATTCCGCCTGGAACAACTCCCGGGGCATATTGCTCTCCTATGACAGCAACGACAACCTCCTGCAGGGCAATCTTATTGCTTCCAATGGCAAGGGCGTGAATCTGGCCAGTCACAGCAGCAACAACACCATCGAGAATAACACGGCGATTAAGAACGGATACGGCATCTATCTATCCTTCTCCTGCGGCTGGAATGCCGTATTCGCCAACCATCTCATCGACAACGACTACAATGCCTATGACCTGGGAAAGAACAATCGATGGGACAACGGCACGACCGGAAATAGCTACAGCGGACTGGGAGAGACATATTACATTCCGGGAGGAACGGCTGTGGACAGGCACCCCATAGCCGAGGCAGAGAGCTGACCGATTAATCAGTTTGAGTCCCTTCCCTTCCTGGAAAAGGGGAGGCGGAAGAAACCAACTGCAAAAAAAGACAGCGGGGGCAAGAGCCTGGCTTGCAGGCCCGGCCATGATCCGAGCCGATCCTCCAAAAATGATCTGATCCGACTCAGATGAACTTGGGCCGCTCGGAGAGCAGCATTGATAGGGGCAGTCTGCGCCAGGGTTTGCCCGCCGTCTCGGCAGAGACTCTGGCCTTTAAATCCGCCGGGCTCATCTTGACCTTGGCCGGGGACTTTGGCGTCGACTCTGCCCGCACAGTCACAGTCAGTTCACCCGAGGCCAGCTCCTCATCGCCTATGACCGCCACATAGGGTATCCACTCCCGTCCCGCATCGCGGATCTTCTTTCCCACCGTCTCGTCGCGATCGTCGATATCTGTGCGCAAGTCGAGCTCTGAGGCAATCTGTTGAGCACGGGCCTGATGCCTCTCCGCCACAGGTATGATTCGAACCTGGGTGGGGGAGAGCCAGGTCTCGAGCATGGGCAGTTTTCCTTCTTCGGAAAGGCGGGCTGCCTTCTCCAGCAGAGCGTACATCACCCGCTCGATGGCTCCCGATGGCGAGCAGTGCAAAAGGATGGGCCTCTGCCTCTCTCCCGCCTCATCCACATAGCTCATATCGTAGCGCTCCGAATTCTCCACATCTATCTGCACCGTGGACAGAGCACTGGCCTTGTCCAGGGTGTCCACGAAGTTGAACTCGAACTTGNNGAAGAACCTCTCATCCCACATCTCCACCAAGACCGGCTTTTCTACTATGTCTACCAAGCCCTCGATGAATTCCCGGTTCTGGTTGTAGAAGTCCCTGGTAAAGCGGATGGCCACCTCATAGTCGGCCACATCCAGTCCCACCTCTTTTAAGAGGGCAATGCTGGCCTGATACTGCTTCCTGAACTCCTCTATGGCCGATTTCATGTCCCGGGTCAAAGTGTGCATGTCGGGCATGGTGAAGGCACGCAAGCGTCGGATGCCCACCAACTCGCCTCTCTGCTCCCGGCGGAAGGAGTATCTGGTGATCTCGACCATCTTCAGGGGCAGGGACCTGTAGGATACGGTCATGTCATGGCCCATGAGAAACTGACCGAAGCAGGCGGCGAAGCGCAGAAACAGCTTCTTCTTGTCCGCCTCGATCTGGTACTGCCGGGCGGGGAATCGGTCCAGGTACTTCTTGAGGGTGGGATGCTCCATGTCGTACATTATGGGTGTCTCCACCTCCATGGCTCCCATGTCCTGGGCCTTCTCCAAAACGAAGTTCTCCAGAAGGCTCTTGATCATACGCCCCTTGGGGTAGTAGCGCATGTTTCCCGGATCGGAGCCCGGCTCATAGTCCACCAGTTCCAGGCGCCTCATCAGTTCCACATGAGGCGGCACCCGGTCCACCGCCCGGGCCTTGGAGATCTCATAGTTGGCGAACTTCTGGAGGTTCTGGTAGCCGGTGAAGTCGAACTTTTCCGCATCTATCAGATTGCCTTCCTGGTCCAGCACCTTCCAGTAGGAGACGGCCTTGGCCTCCGACTTGAGGGCCTGGGAGACCACCTCCCCCTCCCCCAGCCGGATGGAGCGGGATAATTCGGATAACGGATGGCCCTTGCAGCTTATGGTGAAGGCCTTGTACCAGCCGAAGGGAGCGCGCATGACCTCATAGTCCGCGGATAGAGTTTCAGCCAGGCCCTTGAGAATTTTGACCGCTGTGGCGGGGGGGGAGAGCTGGGCGCTCAGGTGGGCATAGGGATAGATCATGATCCTGTCGGCTTTAACCTGCCCGGCCACGTCGGCGATCTGCTTGGCGCTCTCGGTCACCACAGCATCCGGATCGTCCTCATCGAACTTCTCCACGGCTATGAAGGCGCAGAGGGCTTCCTCCAGCCGGCCCTTCTTGGCCTGGTCGTCGATCTCTTCCGCCATCTTGGTGGGCCGCTTGGCCTCGAACTCGATGAAATCAGAGTGGATTAAGAGCAATTGCAATAGGGGTCACCTTGACGGGGGAGTGGAGGGCGTGGTGGTAGGTAAAGGTTTCGACTATATAATCAATGACCACTCCTGATAAGCCCAGAGAATCGGTTTTCTGAATGCTGCTCGCACTCTCAATCTCTGCCACCTTTATATCCCATAAAATCCATCTCCCCTCTGATGATACCATGGTAACCATGAAAGTTGATGCAGAAGCAATAGTACGCGGATCTGAGGACCAGGAGAAGCTCCCCATAGTGGCCAAAGTTAAGGGAACCGGCGCAGACGGAGCCTTGAGCGTGCAGGTCTCCGGGCAGCAGTCAAGCCCCATATCCGCCCGCATATCCGGCGATGAGAAGAATCCCATTTCCTTAGGTCCGGTGGAGGTCGCGCCCATAACGGTCATTCCCGACCTCTCAGAGGCAGCCAAGTGCATGGATTTCGTAGCCCTTGTCGGTGCCATCACCAAGTTATCCCAGGGAGTGAAGGTGGACATCGGCAATTCCGCCTCGCCTCTCTCTGTTGCGCCGCTGTCGGTCTCCCTGGGCAAGATACCCGTGGATCTGGCCATATCCGTCTCTTCTCCTACCTCCGAGTCGGTCTTCAAGGTGGAGATCAAGGGCACTATCGGGGAGTAGGAAATCAATATAAGTCCGGGCGGCATTGCCGCCGCCATGAGGTGTAGCCTATTCTTCCGGACTGGCTGGTGACCCTGCTGGCGGCAGCCCTCCCTGTATCCGAGCTGCGGGGAGCCATACCTCTGGCCATAGGGGTATACGGCTATGATCCCTGGCAAGCGTATCTATTGGCGGTGCTGGGAAACCTCCTGCCTGTAGTGCCCTTGCTCCTCTTTCTGGGACCGGTCTCCGACTGGCTACGGAGATTCACATTCTGGGATAAATTCTTCACCTGGCTCTTTTCCCGCACCAGAAGAAAGTACATCCGGGAGCACGAGAGCTTCAGCCTCACCGCCCTGGCCTTGTTCGTGGCTGTACCTCTGCCGGTTACCGGAGCCTGGACCGGCTGCGCCATCGCCTTTCTGGTGGGCTTCCGCTTCTGGCCCGCCTTCGTCGCCATATCCGCAGGCGTACTCCTGGCGGGCGTCATTGTCACGGCCACGGTGCTGGGCGTGCAGTGGTTCTGGTGATAAACGGATCATGACCAGGCCGGACCGGCATCATATCCGGCTACCGGCCCCGCCCCAACCTCTCTATCTCCAGATCGATCTGCTTCTCCTCCTGCGTCAGGGGCCGCTCTTCTATGCTCTCCGCCGCCCTCCGGATGGCTACTCCCAGGATGATTCCCTTGAGAAGAGCGGGCCGGTCTTCCTTCTTTATGCTGCCTATGATCCGGTTCATATAGCGGCGCAATGTGGTGCCGGGAATGCTGCGAAAGGACTCCATCTCACAGAAGGCGGAATCGAGCTCCTCCGGAGAAAAACCGTAGCTCTGCAGGAATGAGAACAGGTCCTCATCCACTTTGCTCATGGCAGAACAAATCCCCCTCAATGTAGGTGTCTCTTTTCCTGGGGGTCATGTTGGGAGGCCTGAGGTTTCCACGGCTGATTCTAAGGCCTTATCGAAGGTAGGATCGCTGGGCGCAGCAGCATATGGGGTTGCATTTAAGTATCTTTAATATGGTCTCATACCTCATATCGATCTTAAAAATTCAAGGTGATATTTTTGCATGATAGCGTGGTAAAGGATCCATCCCTGGCCGAGATGGGTGAGCAGCGCATAGAATGGGCCCGAAGGCATATGCCGGTGCTGGAGAAGATCAAAGAGGAGTTTGAGCGAGAAAAGCCGCTCCAGGGTGCGCGTGTGGTGGCCTGCCTTCATGTCACCGTGGAGACGGCAAACCTCATCACCACCCTCGTCGCCGGCGGAGCCGAGGTGGCGGTCACCGGCTCCAATCCCCTCTCCACTCAGGATGATGTGGCTGCGGCTCTGGCCGCTCGGGGACTCCATGTTTACGCCTTCCGGGGGGAGAATGAGAAGGAGTACTACGACTGCATCAAGATGGCCCTGGAGCTGGAGCCCAATGTCAGCCTGGATGACGGTGCCGATACCATAGCCATCATCCACAAGGAGCAGCCTGAGCTGGCTGCCAAGATGTTCGGCGGCTGCGAGGAGACCACCA
>DAWB01000052.1:26085-26427 GCA_002505805.1 Methanosaeta sp. UBA80
AACCGCTACGGCACCGGCCAGAGCACCCTGCATGGCATCATGCAGGCCACCAACTTCCTCTTTGCCGGCAAGACCGTGGTGGTGGGAGGATACGGCTGGTGCGGCCGGGGCTTTGCCATGCGGGCACGCGGCCTGGGGGCCAATGTGATTGTGGTCGAGGTGGAGCCCAGAAAGGCCCTGGAGGCGGCCATGGACGGCTACCTAGTCATGCCCATGCATAAGGCCGCCCCCCTGGGAGACCTCTTTGTAACCCTTACTGGTGATATCAATGTTCTCCGGGAGGAGCACTTCATTCAGATGAAGGACCAGGCCATACTGGCCAACAGCGGCCACTTCAATGTG
>DAWB01000052.1:26540-27057 GCA_002505805.1 Methanosaeta sp. UBA80
TTTGCCAACCAGGCCCTGGCCGTGCGCTATATTGTGGAGAACGGCCGCAAGCTCGAGAAGAAGGTCTATGCCGTTCCCGTGGAGATCGACCGCAGGGTGGCGGAGCTGAAGCTGGCCTCCATGGGTCTGGAGACGGAAAAGCTCACTGCGGAGCAGGAGAAGTACCTGCATAGCTGGCAGATGGGGACCTGAAGGCCGCATTCTAGAAGGAGGTGTTCTCTCTTGGATCTGAAAAAAGCAAACCTGGAAGCATATCTGAAGANNCTTTACGGCCGGGATCTGGTCCTCATCAGCACCCGTAAGATGGGCGAGACCATAGCTACAACTGAGGACGTGAAGGGATTCGGATACGGCTCGCCACTATTGGTGGAGTATGAGGCGGGTGGAGAGAAGGGCTCCGCCGTCATCTCTTCTATGCGGGTGCAGCACGGCTTCGGCCATGATCACTTCTCAGACCGGGCCAGGATAATGATCTGGCAGAATTCCTCCTTTAATCATCTTCCCAGGCACGTCAGGT
>DAWB01000132.1:0-1607 GCA_002505805.1 Methanosaeta sp. UBA80
AAGCCAGGGCCTGGCAGGTGGCAATAAGCCGGCCGTCTTCGCCGGTCACATCGATCTGGCAGGCGGCTATCTTTCGAGATCTATTGATCTCCCTGCCCTGGGCCTGCAAAACCTCACCCGGTCGGGGGCCGCTGAGGTAGCTCACATTCACCCCCAGGGCCACGGCCACGGTGCCGTGGGAGTTGACCGCCAGTTCAAAGGCGGCGTCAATGAGGGAGTATATGGCTGCTCCGTGGGTGCAATCGAAGATATTATTCATGCTCTCATCGGTCTTCATCTGGAGAAGGGCGCGTCCTTCCTCTAGATCGATCACGGTAATTCCAAAGGCATGAGCATAGGGCTCAGCGGCAAAGCGTCTCTTCAGGGCTTCCAGGCAGCTATTCACGGCATCATTCCTCTGTCAGTATCCTTCATGTTCATCGGGATTAAATTCGAAATGGTTATATCTGCTCCCCTCGATCTGACAACATATGCCCAGCTCCTCAGGCGGCAAGCCGGAGACGGCCTGTATCGAAGTGAGCGGCCCGGATGTGTCCATAGTGCTTACCCAGGGGGCCATCAACATCTGGCTGGGAAGAAAGCTGGAAAAGGCTCTCATCTCCAGGATCTTCCTGATCATATCCCAGATTGATGGCAGCGCAGAGCACGAGAAGGAGATCCTCTGCCGCTTCGAGGAGATCAGCGAGTTCGAGAATAACGGCTACATCCTCACCTCCTACGCCAGAAAGGGAGAGGTTTACCGGGCCATATTCGTGGTTCCATTCTCCAACTGCCGGGCCCTGGAGAGGTTCGTGGAGTCTATATCTATGGAGACGGAAAAAGAGGATGTAAAGATCACCATCTACTGGAGGGGAGGACGGACAAGGATGAATATGATAAAAGAGGAGCTTTCCCGGCTCAATTGCTTCAGCACTCCAAGCACGGTCTAGAGGAAATGACTGCCTTGGGGATGGGGAGAGTTAAAGTCGGGAAAGCAAAGGAAAGAAGCCGCTAGGAGGAAGTTCATGAGATTTGCATGCTGCACAGAGGCTATTGAGATATCAGGGATCAGAAAATGCTTTGAGGGAGCCGCTCCGGGGTCGGTCAATCTGGGGCTGGGCCAGCCGGACTTCGACACCCCGGAGCATATTAAAAAAGCAGCCATCCGGGCCATAGAAAGAGGCCAGTGCGGCTATACCCCCAACTGCGGGACGCCTGAGCTGCGGGCTGCTATAGCGGACAAGTTCCGCCGGGAGAACGGCATCGACTATCAGCCTGAGGAGATCATGGTCACCAGCGGGGCCAGCGAAGCCCTCTTTCTGATTATAGCCGCTCTGGTGGACCGGGGAGATGAGGTCATCATCGGTGACCCCGCCTTTCTCTCCTACCTGGAGCTGACAAAGCTGGTGGGAGGCAGGCCGGTGAGTGTGTCCCTGGATGAGAATCTGCGCCTCTCTCCCGAGGCGGTGGCGGATAGGATAACCGGCAAGACCAAGCTCTTAATCCTCAACTCTCCCTCCAATCCCACCGGATCGGTGGCTACAGCAGAGCAGATGAAAGCCCTGGCCCAGATCGCCGAGGACAGGGATATTGCTCTTCTCTCCGATGAGGTCTATGAGCATTTCATC
>DAWB01000132.1:1616-17043 GCA_002505805.1 Methanosaeta sp. UBA80
ACCTATGCCATGACCGGCTGGAGGCTGGGCTATCTGGGGGCCAGGGGCTATGGCCTGGAGCAGCTCTTGAAGATCCACCAGTATGTTCAGGCCTGCGCCAGCTCCATATCCCAGGCGGCCGCCCTGGAGGCGGTGACGGGGCCGCAGGATTGCGTTGCTTTGATGCGGGACGAGTTCCGGGCCCGGCGGGACCTTTTGGTGAAGGGATTCCAGGAGATAGGCCTGGATATCATCGAGCCGGAGGGGGCATTCTATCTATTCCCCCGGGTGGGAGACGGCGATGCCGTAGCCGCCCGGCTGGGCAAGGGAGGGGTGATAGTGGTTCCCGGATCGGCCTTCGGGCCGGGGGGCAAAGAGCACATCAGGATCTCCTATGCTGCGGGGCGGCCGCAGCTGGAGGAGGCCCTGCGGCGCATGAAAGACATCCTTTAAATAGGAGAGTGGCATTGGCCCAAAGGAGTGATCAAATGAAGGAGCAGGTAGAGGTCAGAGAGCTGAAAGAGGGAAGATATGTCATCATAGACGAAGAGCCCTGCATCATCAAGAGCATATCCCATTCCAAGNNCATTGGCATCTTCGACAACCAGAAAAAATCAATCGTCCAGCCGGTGACAACCAAGATCTATGTGCCCACGGTGGAGCGCAAGACCGGACAGGTTCTCTCCATAGGGAACACATCGGTGCAGCTCATGGACCTGGGCAGCTATGCCACGGTAGATGTTCCCATAACGTCAGATCAGAAGGATAAGATCGAGGAAGGAAAAGAGGTAGCTTATCTCTTCGTCATGGGCAGGACCAAGCTGGATATTCGCTANNCTTTTTATGTTTCAGAGGATCGGCTTTGCCGATGCCGATAGCGGCCTGGAAGAAGCGGAATACGTAGTGGTGGGCCTACCCTTCGACGGCACGGCCTCTTTTCGATCCGGCTCCAGGGATGGACCGGATGCCATCCGTCTGGCATCTTTTAATTTTGAGAGCTATGACTTCCAATACGGTGTGGACCTCTCCGACCTGAAGATTTGCGATCTGGGAAATATGGAGCTGGGAGCGGACCCGGCCTATGCGGAGGAGACCATAAAGGAGGGAATAGCCCTTTTGCCGGAGAAGGCGGTTCCAATCTTCCTGGGCGGAGAGCATTCCATCACCCCGGCCATTGTGGAGGGGCTGGGCCAACGGGCGGGCGCGCTGGGCGTTCTGGTGCTGGATGCCCATCTGGATCTGAGGGAGGAGTACGGCTGCACCAGGGCCAGCCATGCCTGCGCCAGCCGTAGGATTCTGGAAAAGGATGTCCTGGCGGGCTATGCCTCCCTGGGCATTCGTAGCGGCAGCCGGGAGGAGTTTGTTTGGGCGGAGGAAAATGGCATCTCTTACTTCACCGCTCGCCAGGTGAGAGTGGAGGGGATCGATGCCGTTCTGGACCGGGCAATGGAGAAGCTGCAGTGCGAGCGGCTCTATCTCTCCATCGATCTCGACGTTCTGGACCCGGCTTATGCCCCGGCGGTGGGAAACCCGGAGCCCTTTGGTCTCTCCTCCTGGGATGTCAAGCGGGTTATAGAGCGGCTGGCTCCCAGGCTGGTGGGCCTGGATATCAATGAGCTGACACCGGCGTATGATCGTGGGGAGACGGCGCTTTTGGCAGCGCGGCTGGCGCGCGATTTTATTGCCGCCAGGGCAAAGCATAAAATCCTTTAGAAGCGATCTCTTCTCCGGATTTGTGAGGTGCTACAGCATGGACGGAAAGCTGATGGAATATTTCAACCGCCAGCCGAGGCTGGGAGTGATCAGCACATCAAGCCGGGACGGCCGGGTGGACTCGGCGGTTTACGGCTCGCCCCAGATGATTGATGAGAAGACGGTTTTAGTGGCTTTTGCCAGAGGACGCACCTGGGCTAACTTGCAGGAGAACCCCCACGCGGTTTATATGATCATGCAGCCGGGGGAGGGTCTGCAGGACTGGAAGGGAGTTCGAGTATACCTACGGATGAAGGAGCACTTCCAGTCCGGGCCCAGGCTGGAGGCCTACAAGAGGGAGGCGGCCAAGATCGTGGGCGAGGAGGCGGTAAGGATGATTGCCGTGCTGGCCGCATTTGAGGTGGAGGAGGTCCGGCCGCTGATAGACTTCGGGCAGGGGTGGGAGAGGGGGATTTAGATCATACAAATTATTAATATATGTTTTTAATATTTCCTCCTGGCAGCGATGTTTACAAATAACATCACCTCCGGAGAGAGGCTGCAGGAATGATGGCAGTGGCGGCTAAAGAACTTCTCCATAAACTATGGAACGCATTAAGAGTGGATGAAGGGGCCATGACCGCCTGCTCATTTGCTTTTTCTAAAGCCAAGCCCGTAGGGGGAGAATGGAGATGCTTCTCCGTTGATCTGGCTCTGCCCTTCTGGCACATCCGAAGCATTAGATCAATGCCCTACCAGCCAGCTACCTTCTCTTGGTGATGATGGAAAGTATATCGCAGTCCTCGAGCTCATGCTCCAGGCCCACAGACTGGCCGGGGAACTTGGCGCTCTGCCCCCAGACCAGAGCATAGCGGAATAGATTGACAAAATCGCGGTGCAGGTGCTCGCAGACCGACTTGACTGTGCTGCCGTCTAAAAGCACCAGAGGCTCCTCCAGATCGGCCTTTCCCCCCTTAGGCTTAAGATAAACCCGTATGAATCCCAGCTTCTCGTAGATGAGATCCTTCAGCTCCTCAAGGCCCATGGTAGTGGCGCAGGATATGGGAAGATATTCCCGCCCCAGATCCTGGCTGATCCGGCTCTCCACATCGCCGTACTTAAGGTCGAACTTGTTTATGGCCACCACGGAGGGGATATAAACCCGGTTTCCGGCCAGAAAATCAACCAGGCTATCGGTATCGATATCCTCGCGAATGGTGACGCTGGCATTGACAATGCCATAGGCCCGGATGATCTCGGCGATCTCAAACTCGGTCATCTTGGTGAGAGCCACGGTGCTGCGCACGATAATGCCCCCCTTCTTCTCCTGGGTGATGTGGATGTTGGGAGGCTGCTTGTCCAGCCTTATCCCGGCATCATATAGCTCCCTCTCCAGAATGTCCAGCCGATAGTTGAAGACATCCCCGAGCAGCAGAATTATATCTGCGGCCCGGGCGGCGGTGATGACCTCTCTGCCCCGGCCCTTGCCCCTGGCTGCTCCCTTGATTATGCCGGGCATATCCAGGATCTGGATCTCGNNAGGGTGGTGAACTGATAGGCAGCAACCTCGGATTTGGAGCCGGTGAGGTAATTGAGCAGGCTTGACTTTCCCACCGATGGAAAGCCGACCAGGGCAACGGTGGCGTCTCCCGATTTCTTGATATAATATCTTCTGCCCCCACCGCCGCCCTTGATCTTCTGCAGCTCCTGCTGAGCCCTCAATTTGGCGATCTTGGCCTTGATCTTGCCCAGATGGTGCTCCGTAGCCTTGTTCTTCTGGGTGTTGAAGNNCTCTTCCAGCGCCTTGATCTGCTCATCAATGGTTGCCATCTGCTGTCCTCTCATCCGGCACAGGCCGCATCCCGAATGAGATCGCCTGCCGCAAGACTGAATTGCTCCAGATTATGCCGCCTGCAAATAAGGCTTCCCCTTTATAAGATGTGGCCTGGATTCTCCTTACTGCGGCGGCTGGGCGATAGTCTCCCGCTCCACATAGGTTGCCGAAAAGCGACAGGTAAAATTAAAAGAACTTGGAGGCCAGGCTGTGCCTGGTCCGGCAGATCTCCTCCGCCTGGCATCCCTTACAGGGAGCATCATCCGGTCGGTCGGGAAGTCGGCCCTGCTTTATCAGCCGGATGCGGTCCCTGATACGCAGCGCCCTGGCTCGATCTGTGCCGTGGATCTCCACCCGCCGGATCAAACCCTGCCGGGCATACTCCACCAAGCCGAAGGGGACATGCCACTTCTCTTTCTCCCCCAGGAGCAGGGCGTATCCGGAGAGCATGATCCTGTCCTTTTTCCAGATCCCTGATTCTGGAGCCCGTCCGGTGCGAATGATGGAAGGGATCCCTCCATGAGCCAGCCGGTCCAGCCGTCCCGATAGCCCCAGCTTTTCAGAATAGAGATCGACTTCCACCTCACAGGGCAGGAGGAGATCCAGACTCCCTGCCAGCCCCTGAGATATGCTTTCGATCTCCGGCTGGAGATCCCGGCAGGCGGACTCGACCAATGCGGAATCGATCTCATAAATCAGAGGCAGCTCCTGCTCCAGAAGGGCGAGATTCTCCTTTAGCAGGCTTTGCAGATCCACCGCTGAAAGCTGGGAAGACTGTTGGGAGGAGAGGCTGAACATCAAGGCTCGGAGAAGCATTCGAGTCGCATCTTCAGGTGCGGCAATGCTTCCCAGGTTCTGAAAATATACCAGTCGGGGGCAGCGAAGGTATAGACCAATCTCAGAGATCCTGACGGAAGGAGACATTATTAATACTATTATGAGCTGTCTTTGGCTAAAAATTTTTCCAAAAGATAGGTGACAGATTTAGTGATTGAGTCTTCTTTTCCACCCTATGGCGGCTCAGGATTGCTGAGATGTCTTCAAGATCATATGGGATTTATTGATCTTGAATTCAGCGGCACCGCAGAGGACAGGGGGTATAAGGAAAAGGAGAGGTTTGACTGTGGGTGCCTCTCTATAGCGGCGTTCGCTCCGAGCTTCACCAGCCAGGCATCCTCCCTTCCCTGGCCGAAAGATCCGGTGATTCCGGCCAGAAGGAAGGAGCCGTCTCTGCTTTGTAGAGCATAGGTTCCGATGTCGTCACCCCTGCCGCCCAGCCTAATGGACCACTGCTCCACTCCTTCGGAGTCCGCCTTTATCGCCAGAGCATCCTTTTTGCCTTCATTGCTGTCGATTCTTCCGGCCATGATATAGCCGCCGTCATATGTGGGCTGCAAAGATGCCACCGACCCACCCAGATAGGAATTTTCCCAGAGGATCTCTCCTTCCTGATCCACTCTGATCAGAAGGACCCTCTTATCCACCTCTCCCGACTCCGTCCTTGCTACCAGGGCATAGCCGTCCTCCTCCTCCACTACCTGAAAGCCGGCATCATCTCCCCTTCCCCCATAGGTCTGATTCCACATCTCCTCACCAAGGGAATCGGTCTTGAGCAGCCAGATATCGTCTCCTCCTCCCTCGCCAAAGGATGCCGTCCTGCCGGCCACGACATATCCTCCATCCCCGTTCTGCAGAACGGACATGCCCACATCATCTTCCGGTCCGCCGTAGCTCTTCTCCCAGATCATGCCGCCCATTGCATCGGTCTTTATCAGCCAGAGGTCCTTTCTGCCGGCTCCCGATGATTGGGTGTAGCCGGCTGCAATGTAGCCTCCATCTGTTGTCTGCTCCACCGACCAGCCCCCGTCTCCTGCCGAGGAGACGAAGCCGCCGAAGGTCCTGTCCCAGATCAGGCTTCCGTTCTCATCTACCTTGACCAGCCAGAGCAGCTCCTCTCCCATGGCATATGAGTTCGAGCTGCCCACCACCACATATCCGCCATCATCCGTCTGCTGGACGAAGTATCCCACATCCTCTCCCGATCCGCCATAGGCCCGGCTCCAGGTGCAGTTTCCGCTCTCGTCTGCCTTGACCAGGAAGAGATCGCTGCCTTCTCCTCGGCTGGCTGTGTTTCCGGCCAGAATGAAGCCTCCGTCATCTGTCTCCTGCAGGCACCAGGCTCCGTCGCCATAGCCTCCACCAAAGGTCTGATTCCACTGCTCAGACGGTGCTCCGGCAGCCAGAGCGCCATAGACACCCAAAAGGAGCAATAGAGAGAAGAACAAGGCCCTGAAGGCAGTCTCTGATGAACATAATGGAGTCTGGCAGATGAAGCGGTCCATGCCTTTCATTTAGAATCCCCGGTCCTGAAATTTGATGCTCTTGTCCATCTCGAACTCCCCCTTCAGGAAGATGCTGGAGTCCACGCCTCCCTTGCCTATCTCATGCCTGGAAGCTCTAGTGGCATAGGTGCCCTTGAAGTGGTTGGGGGAATTGGATCCGGATGCGGAACCGGATCCTGAATCAGTGCTGACGGCATCGGTTCGGTTCTGCTGGCCCGAAAGGGGGGAAGTACATTGAGAGCTATTCTGGCTGATATTGTTCAGGCTGCCATTTTGGGGCAGGCTGGAGTTGATGGAGCTGTTTTCCCGATTAAAACTCTCCGGCTCAAGAGCTGTGCTGTTCCGGTCCGGATCTCCCAAACTGCTTTTCGCCGGGGAGGGCAGAGCCGCCAGATCCTCTGCCATTTTATCCTCCATCTTTTTGATGGCACTGCCAGCAGAAGGATAGGAAGGCCGGTCCTGTCCCAGTGGCGATTTATAATCCGATTGACCTAATGAGGGCAGCCAGAGTGATGCTATAGCCATTATCATTAAAATTGCCATTGACCGCTTCATATCGTCCCCGCCTTCATCCGCTACTATCATATTCTTATTCATGACTACAATTTTAATCTTGCTATTGTGGCTGTAGCCCATCCTCTGGCGAGGGTTTATCAATCCCCTAAATTCATTCAGGATATCGTGTATCTGGACTACTTCCCCTACCCCTCCCTGCGGCTCCATCAAGATCGGATGCTGGACGCGGTCTATGACACAGTTAGCAGCGGCGATCATGGAATTATCATGATCGATGCCCCCACTGGGACGGGAAAGACCAGCTCCATAAGCGCTGCTCTGGCGGCAAGGCCGGGGAAGATTGTAGTTGCGGTGCGAACCGTCTCCCAGATCGATATCTACATCGATGAGATCAGCAGGATCTGGTCCAAGACCCGCCATAAGCCGGAGATAGCCTATATGGTGGGCAAGCAGAAGATCTGTCCCCTGGAAAGAGAGTTCCGCGGCGAGAGCGTCTACGCCGGCTGCGCCAGGCTGCGGGAGTGGAGCCGCAATTATGTCTCCTCCCGGATAGCAAAAGGGAATAGCAGCATATACGATCCGGCTTCGGACAGCATGCCCGAGGAGGAGCCGGGATACAGGACCTTCTGCCCCCATTACCTCAAGAGCAGAGAGGGCTTCGAGCTGAACGGCGCTGTCCACTTCCGAAGGTCCGGCCGGGCTCTGGATGTGGTGGAGTCGCTGAAGAAGAGACCCATCTCCCCTTCCCAGCTCGCCGAGTCCTGCCAGGGGATTTGCCCCTATGAGATAATGAGCCTGTATGCAAAAGACGCTGACATTGTGATCATGAACTACTCTCACCTGTTCTCTCCCGACTTTCAAGACATCATCTTCCAGTGGCTGGAGATGGATTCGGAAAAGGTCACACTGATCATAGACGAGGCCCATAACCTGGGCGACGCCGTCCGGGACATGAACTCCAGAATTCTGAGCATGCGCATGATAGACCTGGCGGAGACAGAGGTGGAGAAGTTCGAGGGCACTCTCGGCCAGGCCAGGCTGGACGAGAGCAGGGAGAGGGCCTCCTGGAGGCGGGAGGGGATAAGGATCATCCGCCTGCTCCTGCCCAGGCTGAAGAAATTTTTAGAGAGCAAGCAGCAGAGGATGGCGGAAGGTGAGGCTCTCCTGGATGCAGATCTCTTCCGCTCCTTCATCTATGCCGACCTGGATGATATTGAGGAGGCCCTCTCCAATTTCTCCGATGTCGCCGTGGCCGTTGCCGATCTGAACCTGGCGGAGGGAGACCGGGAGAACCTGCAGGGGGAGATCCAGCCCAGCCTGGCCCTGGTGCTGCTGTTTCTTAATGACATAGAAAGAGCAGAGAAGGATGACTCCTATCAGAGCAAAATAGCTGTCTCCGGCTCAGGGGGCAAGAGGCAGGCCCGGCTGGAGGTCAATAACATCGATCCTGCCGCCAATATCCGGCGCATCACCGACAATATCAATGCCACCATAATGCTCTCCGGCACATTTTCACCTCTGGAGGCTTATGAGCTATACCTTTTAGGAGAGGAGAACAGGGCGAAAAAGCTCTCCTTGCCCAATCCCTTTCCCAGAGAGAACCGGCTGATATTGGGGACCCGGAAGGCCACCACCCAGCTGGAGGTCAGAGAGGATGCGGACAACCGGGAGGAGATATCCGGGCATATCAGATCCTTAATCGAATGCGTTTCCGGAAATGTGGCGGTATTCTTTACCTCTTACCCCATGATGAATGCTTACCGAGAGGTCTGCCAGAGCTCATGCCGGCGAACGGGAAAGAAGCTGTGCGTCGAGCCCCGCAGCGCTGAAGATGTGCCCCAGGTGCTGGGTGAGTTCTTCCGTCTGGCCGGTGGGGGAGGGGGCGTCCTGACCGGAGTATGTGGGGGAAAGCTGGCGGAGGGCATAGACTACAAGGGAGAGGCTCTGAATGGGGTGGCAGTGATAGGCCTGCCCCTGGCTGCCTACAATGAGATTCAGAAAGAGATCAACGGCTACTACACCAGAAAATACGGCCCAGCCAAGGGCATGCTCATTGCCTACACCCTGCCGGCCATCAACCGGGCAATGCAGGCGGCAGGAAGGGTCATAAGGGCGGAATCGGAGAGGGGGGTCCTGCTGTTCTGCGATCGCCGGTTCTCCGAGCAGGGAGCGGGCGGGGTAGGAAGCTTTCTGCCCGGGTGGGTCAAAGAAGAGATGATGCTGGCCGATGCCGGAGAGGGAAGAGAGAGAATCCTGGAAAAGGTGGCTCAGTGGAAGATGGAGCCACCTCCCAGGAATAGAACCGCCGAGCCGGACGCCTCCCTTGGGGCGGATGCGCCTGCTGCCATAATAGGGCGCAGAAGATCGGGCAAGAAGGATCTGCGGGAGCTGGCAAGGTCACTCGGACTGGGGACGCGTGCTGGCGGCAGCTCTTCCGGAGAGGAGTCTAAAAGATCCAAGAGAAAAGCAGTTTAGTCGATGGGATTTGTCTCCAGGACCCGCAGGGGTATGGCTCCCAGGGCTCTTCCAATGGAGGACTTGGCTATGCGTCCGGCATGCTCCTCGCTCTCTGCATTGNNTGCATTGAAGATCTTGATCTCAAAGAGCAGTGCTACCAGGGCGGTGCTGGCCACCAGAAAGACCCCCGCCAGGGGCTCGCCGCACTCCGGGCAGTCCCACTGTCCCATCTCCACCTCTACGAAGTCCATCTTTCTCTGATTAAGCCTCTTTCCTGCCTCAGATATGGCTACGCCGATGGCATCATCCTCGGTTTTAACATCCCTGACCAGCCAGGCACCTTCCAGAAGAACATTGAAATCAGGCATCTTCCAAGCTCTCTGGATGATGTAGGATATCTATCTTGCCCGTGAAGGCTTATCCGCGGCCAAGGCGAGAGAGGGCAGCAGTGACCTGAAGGTCGGATTTAGCACCTCTTGAAACCCTCTTCAGTTCTCCATATCTTCCTGCCAGATCAACTCGCTGCTCCGGCTGTCGTCAATGTCCTGGCTGTCGAATAAAACCAGGTAGTAGATCAGGCGGTCCTCTCCCACCTCGGCCTGGATGCCATAGGTCTCCTCCATATCCACCAGGATCTCCTCCCGCATATTCAGGCCGTGCTCCAGCTCAAAAGCCTGCAACTCCTCCAGGGGAAAGCCCCTCTCCTCTGCCGCATCGGCCATCAGCTCTGCTAAAAACTCCTGGGGCACCTCTGCGGCCAGAAAGATGATAAAGCCCTCTATCTCGTCCTGGACGAAATCGATCACCAGCTTGAAATGCTCATCGCCGGGCAGAGCCATCTCCTCCTCGCGCTTTAGCTCATCGATCAGGGCGGATGTGAGTTCCAGATCATCTGCCGCCTGGTGCATGGCCTCGAAAAGGGGCTGGTGGGAGACGACCACATCCTCAACTATCTCCCTCCAGAGATCATANNAGGGCAAACAATAGATAAACTCCTATGGATGCTGCCTTCACAATCAGGCAGCTCAATATAGGATCATTTATCCTGCAGGCTATTCAACCTTTCGAGATCGGAGACGAAATCGGCCATGAGATTTTTGTTTCTCAGCACCGCGGCGGGATGGTAGGTGACGATAAAGCGCTCCTGCCAGATGCGGCCCCGCAGGGCCTGGATGCCCTGCCGGCCCAAAACCGCCGCAGCGGCGGTGTTTCCCAGCAGGCAGACCACTTTGGGCCGGACGGTCTTTATCTGGGCCTCTAAATAGGGCAGGCAGGAGGCCGTCTCTTTCTTTAGAGGCTTGCGGTTATTGGGTGGCCTGCATTTGATTACACTGGTGATGAAGATCTCCGAGCGGTCCAGGCCGGCCTGCTGCAGGGCAGCGTCCAGGAGCCTGCCGCCCCTCCCCACGAAGGGCTTTCCGGAGAGATCCTCCTCCCGGCCGGGGGCCTCTCCCACCAGCATCAATCTGGCCGGGGCGGGGCCAGCGCCGGGGACGGCTAGAGTTCTGCCCTGCCAGAGGGGGCAGAGGCGGCAGGCGGAGATTGCATCTTCGAGGCGGCGGAGGGATTCCTGGTTCATGGAAAGGGAATCTGCATCCAGGATATTTTTAAATTTTCTTTTCCATTTCTCTGGATATGTGATCATTGGGGATAAGGGCCTCGATAAGGTAGCCTTGCGGGAGTTTCCCCTCGTCTCCGGATTTGNNTTCATCTAGTGGAGGCAACTGCGGGTCTGGCTGAGCCTAGATGTGGATGTCAATGGGGATCTACGAGAACCTTCTGGAGAAGAAGGCGAGGACGTGAAGGCTGAGCAGGGCAGCACTTCTCCCCAGGCAACTGATCAACGCTTTGATGGAGGGCGTCCATCTCAACCCTGGAGAGAGCCGGAGATGCAACTGATTGGACAAGCTGCTTCTTCCTGGCTGATTGTAGCTATTTAGAAGGTTCAGGTGGAGTGCCATCTGACCGGATAGACTTCCGATGCAAGAGTGCAGACTCTAGTGTCTAGAGAGACTAGAATCGATCGGCCTGATTGGCCGAATAAGAAAAGGTGAATACCTAGCCTGAAAGGGCATTAGACTTATTCAGAAATTGGATATAGGAAATACAGGGGATGAAATCCCCATGCCCTTCATGACCGCGTTTCCCATCGTCACCGGAAGATTGATCCGCCATACACATAATCTCAGCCGGAGCAGTCCATTTGCATAGTTGCATTCTGATAGAAGGCGTATGGCGCGACGCGAAATGACGACCCGTGAAGATCTCTTGAAGATACTGTCCGAGACTCATAAGTTTATTGATGAGCTTGAAGCCTCCGTCTCAGGAGATCCTTCCAAAGTACAAGGGCACCATTCCTCCGTACAAGGGCACCATTCCTCTGTCCTCAATGAGCTTGAGACGAGCCTAGTGGAGCTTTCTGTGGCAGGGGAAGAGATTTGCCAGCAAAATGAGGAGCTGAGCAATCGCGTTAATGAACTTGAGGCCATACTGGATACTGCGCCTATACCCATATGGATCTCTCACGACTCTCAATGCAGGAGAGTACTGGGCAATATTTATGCTGATCAAATCCTTCAGGTCCCACGTGGCCGCAATATCTCTAGAATCACTGAAGATGAATTGTCTGGTGATGTAGATGTTCCCTACAAAGTATTCCGCAATGGTGTCGAGCTGAAGCCCAAGGAGCTGCCTGCCTACATTGCCACTACCACAGGTAATCCCGTTATTGGTGAAGAACTTAAGTTGGTCTTCCCTAGTGGACGAACCGTCCAGCTCATCGAGAATGTCATCCCCCTCTTTGACTCTAACGGCCAAGTGCGTGGCGCGGTCGTCACTGGCATAGATGTGACCAAGATAAGATTGGTTGAGGAAGAGCTTTGCAGGGCCAGGGATGAATTGGAGATTAGAGTTCGAGAAAGGACTGCAGACCTTCTAAAGACCAATGAAGAATTGATTAGGGCTAAAGACGCAGCTGAGGCAGCATCCAAGGCTAAGGCAGACTTTCTGGCCAACATGAGCCATGAAATCCGCACCCCCATGAACGGCNNGGCCAACATGAGCCATGAGATAAGGACGCCTATGAATGCCGTAATCGGGATGACCAGCATCCTGGAGCAGACTGATCTGGACCCTGAACAAAAAGAGTGTGTAGAAACCATAAGAAATAGCGGTCAATATCTATTATACATTATAAACGATATCCTGGACCTATCCAGAATAGATCGAGGAAAAATAGAGTTAGAGAGCCACCCCTTTAGCTTGATGACCACGATTGGGGAGGCCGTAGATCTGGTTGAATCCTTTGCCAGCGCCAAGGGATTGGATCTTTCCTACAGATCCGAAGGCTGTATACCAGAAAATGTGATTGGGGACGCATCGAGGATACGCCAGGTTCTGGTTAATCTTCTTTCAAACGCCGTCAAATTCACAGACAAAGGCGAAATAGAAGTCTCAGTCAGAGCCGCTGAGATTGCAGATGATATTTATGAGCTTCACTTTTCGGTTAGGGATACAGGAATAGGCATATCCCGAGCCGCAATAGATAAGCTATTCGAGCCTTTTGTCCAGGCCAATTCCTCGATCTCCCGGAAGTATGGAGGCACCGGTCTGGGTCTGGCCATAAGCAAACATCTGGTAGAGATAATGGGAGGAAAAATCTGGGCGGAGAGTGCTCAAGGGCATGGAAGTACCTTTCACTTTACGCTATTATCGCATAGTACCACGTCAGTCCCAATAAGAGCATTAAGAGCGGATATCGAGTCCAAGATCAAAGCCGGGATAAATAGAGATCTGCATATCCTATTGGCAGAGGACAACTTGGTCAACCAAAAAGTTGCTCTTCTCATGCTTAAAAAACTGGGCTACAAGGCTGATGTGGTGGCCGATGGATTGGAAGTCCTTCAAGCCCTGGAAAGACAGGCTTATGATCTTGTCCTGATGGATGTCCAGATGCCTGAGATGGATGGCTTAGAGGCCACCAAAAAGATTCGCCAACTATGGCCACACGGACCTAAAATCATAGCTCTTACTGCCTATGCCCTCGGAGGCGAGAGAGAGAGAATCCTCCAGGCGGGAATGGATGGCTACATCGCCAAGCCTGTGAAGAAAGACGAACTTGCAGAAGTATTGAGCAATATTTACCCACAACGCGGGAATAAAATTTAAAAGACAAAAAAAAGGCGGTGTGAGAGACCTCTGCCTTCCTCCCATTTTCGCGCCATGTTGTAGGTTGCGCTTTTTTCTTTCAGCTTAATACTGGCTGCCTTCATCTTACAGGGGGCAGAGGCGGCAAGCGGAGATTGCATCTTCGAGGAGGCGGAAGTCTTCACGGTTCATCTGGAGAAGGTTTTGTCTTCTTGCATTGATAAGCTTTCTTTCTGAATCGCGGAGACTCTCTGTACCCTAATGCTCAAAAAGACCTATATATTAAGATATAGAAACAATTGCTAGCAGATTATGAGACGAGTTGAAGCACTTGAAAAGCTAATGGAGCACCGGAAAGAGCTGTCAGCCTTTGGCATAAAGTCTCTGGCTATCTTCGGATCTGTAGCCAGGGACGAGGCGGGGGAGGATAGCGATGTGGACATATTGGTGGAGTTCACGGCTCCGGCGACATTCAACGGCTATATGGATCTCAAGTTCTTCCTGGAGGAATTGCTGGGGGGCCCCGTGGATTTGGTTACCCTTAGGTCCATCCGGCCCAAAATCAGAGATCGGATAGAGAGAGAGGCCCAATATGTCGAGGGAATATCTGCTCTATCTTGAAGACATGCAATTGTCATGCAGAAAGCTTCTCCGATACGTTAATGGTCTTGAATTTGATCAATTCATAACCGATGAAAGAACCTACGATGCAGTTATCCTAAATCTGGTAATTTTAGGCGAGGCAGCAAAACATATTCCTCTTCCGATAGGGAACGTTATCCTGGTGTCGCGTGGAGGAAGATCGCTGGTCTTAGGGATATCTCCGTTCACAGGTATTTTGGCCTTGATGAGGAGGTTCTCTGGGATATACTGCAAAAGGAAGTTCGACATTTACTGTCACATATCGATCTGATAATTGCAGAACAAGAAGATGATCGATGAAGCCGCTTGAGTCCCGATCAGGGCATCGATCCATGTCTGGCAGCCAAGGTGATGGAGAGACTCCTGGCTCCTGGGACCGGGATACGCATCCAGGGCATTCTATTTTCTTTTCCATTTCTTGGGATATGTGGTCATTGGGGATAAGCATTTTTAATAGATGAATGGAGAACATGGAGCCATCATGGCTCCGGAGGAAAAAGCCCGAGAGAAAATTGATCAGCTGCTAGAAGAAGCAGGCTGGGCGGTGCAGGATTACGACCAGTTCAGCCTGGGAGCCTCTTTGGGAGTAGCGGTGCGGGAGTTTCTCCTCGTATCCGGATTTGCCGATTATCTTCTCTTCATAGATCGGGAGGCGGTGGGGGCCATTGAGGCCAAGCCGGAGGGCACCACCCTCAGCGGGGTGGAGGAGCAGACCGGGGGCTATCTTTCCGGCCTGCCGGAGGAGATCCCGCACAGCCACAATCCGTTGCCCTTCGGATATGAGAGCACGGGGGCCGAGACCTTCTTTGTGGACAGCAGAGACCCCGTCCCCCGCTCGCGCCGCGTCTTCGCCTTCCACAGGCCGGAGAGCTTGCGGGACTATCTCGGCCAGGAGAGGACGCTGCAAGAGAGGCTGGGAGAGCTGCCCGATCTGGCGACGGGGAACCTGCGGGAGTGCCAGTTCGAGGCCATTGCCAATCTGGAGAGATCTCTGGCAGAGGCTCGGGCTTTAATCCAGATGGCCACGGGCAGCGGCAAGACCTATGCTGCGATCAGCTTCATCTACCGGCTGATCAAGTCCGCCGGGGGGAGAGGGGTGCTCTTTTTGGACTATTCGCTATTGGCGTGAAATAATCTTTACATTATTGGCAGCCATGCCATTGCTGTTTGCCAATGCCTTTTGATCTCCGATTTCTATCTCTTCCTTATTCTGCATGATTTTTGGCGATCTTGGCTCCCCAACATCGACATATTCTTCATCAAAGCTGGTTACCTCATAGCCATCTGGGACAGGTGCTCCAATCACGGAAACATTATTGGTGAGTCTTCCAGTTGATCTTTGATCTATCTTGGTGAGAAGATGAATCGCAGTAGATTCCCCTATCTCGATAGGTCCGATGTTATCCCAGATAACTTCGTTTCCTACGGACTGCCCTTTAGGATTGCGATCATCAGTAACATAGCTCATGCCGGTAGGTAGAGTATCGATTACCTTGACAGGATTCAATGGAGTCTCGCCTGTATTTGAGACACTAATTGTGAACGCAGCAGTGCCACCTGGCCTAACATCGTGGGAATCCACTGATATCTCGGCCGATGCGATCATGAGAAGTGCAGAGATCAGCAAAATCCCTACCATGGTATAACATAGAGGTCTTAGTAGGTACACTGAAATCACCTAGCAATCTATCCCTTCGCACGCATTATGTTCCTTTTCGGGCACTGGATTTTCGTGGAACTTGATTGTCTTATCAGCCTCAAATGTCCCCTTGAACATCTCATGAGCATTGATATCTTTGTAGAATATCTTATGCCAGGA
>DAWB01000197.1 GCA_002505805.1 Methanosaeta sp. UBA80
GGGTATTCATTTAAAAATAAAATTCAGGTGACTTAAGGCAGCAAAAAGACAAAACGAGTAGAGAGCTTCTCTTCTCGATCATGGAGAAGAGAAAGGCTCTTCCATGTAAGATTCGATCCAACCGGGGCATACTTGTTCGCAGCCGCCTTCGTATTCCTCTTTTGTTGCCTCCTTGCAGGGACGCCCTCTATTTTTTCCACTGACAATGAAAAATCCACACTCTGTAATCTTGTTAGCCATTCTTTGGGAATCGGTTACTTCTGTTCCATCGATTGTTATGCCCGTTACGGTTACGCCCACATTAGATGCCTCGACGTCAGGCTTTAGATAACAAGCCAGTATTACAGATTTTATTTCTCCCGATGAAAGAGAGCCAAGATCCCATCTCACATTCGTTTCTTGATTTTCTTCATATGTCACAGGATCAACTTTAACTAATGGCTTGCCTCTTTGAGGATCTAAGTAGCTTGTATTTTTAAATTTCATTCCCGAAGCAAATTCAGCGGAAAGAATTACTTTGTCTATCTGCACATCTCCGCTATTTTCTGTGGTAATCTTATATATTACGTATTTAGCTTTCTCCTCGCTGTTAGGTTCGAAATTAGTCGTTGCATTTGTAGCGTTTTTATGCTCAAAAACATCCACATAAAGGGCTATATCTCTAGTAGAGCCTTCTGGAATAGTGACTCCAAACGATGACGAAGTTGGCTCATCGTCATATTCGTATATGCATTCATATCCCTCACATGCGCCTTCCTTACAGGTGAGATTTTTTTGGCTCTTTGATGCAAAGAAATTAGCTGGACAATTCTCTCCAATACAATTTGCTGGATTCTGTAAAGGCACCGAGGCAAATAATGAGCCACCTGTTTTCTCCTGCGATTGCACTGGCGGTGAGCTATTTGCGGTCATCTGGACGGGCACAACTGCTGGCAATAAGGATCTCAATCCAACTTGTGCCTCTCTCTTCAAATAGACAGGATGGCTAATTAATGGTGCATATGCAGTAGATAAATGCATCGTGGGCAAGAGCTGGTTGGCCTTCAATGCAACGATCCCACCCTGCTCGGGCTGGGCGGCTTTTCTCAAACCTATGGCTGAAACCTCCGCCCTATACACAGGAACTGACGGCCTTGAGCTTAAGCCAATCTGGATCTCCCTCTTCCAATAGGTTGGAGAATCATTTGATGGAATAGAATATGCAGTTGATAGACTCCTCGTTGGCAGAACCCTGTTGGCCTCTAATGTAGCAATCGTCACATCTGAAGGCCAAGGATAGTCAACATCGTGTCGCATAGTGATGGTCGGCGTTGTTCCTGAATAACAGCAGGGGAGCCAATCACCAAGAGGTCCTGCAGCGACCTCAAATGGCTCCGTATCGCTGAGATCGTTTGTGACATTAAGCAGATCTCCCGAGGATTTTGATTCAGATTCCCAATCGTATTTTCTGGGGCCAGTTCTATTGGTCCATCCTGCATCATCCCTGGTTTCGATTACACCATCTTCAACATCCGCATGATATTTAAACTTAAAAGATGTCCCGTTTTCTATTGTTTTCATTCTTGCTTCTGCCTCAACATTGATGTAATTGGAAGAACGATTCTCCCATTTTATTCCGTTAGTTTTCATCAATTGGCTCTCATCATAGCGTATCTTTTTCCAAGCGGATATAAATCGATTGTTCTTAAAAAAACCCCGACCAAAGAATTCAGATATGCCCCTCTTGCCATCGAATTCAACATTAAGGTTATGTTTTACTGTTGAATTGCTTGTATTTGTCCCGTTTCCATAATAATAGGAAATTGTTTCCTTTAAATCTACACTGCCGTCTTCCAAGTAATTAAAGGATCCGCTTTTAAGACCGCTTTCAAAGCTAGATTCTTCGATTCTGGGCTCATGCAGGTAACTATATGTCGAGACAGTAGCTCCCTTACCAACGCATTCATAATTGAAATTAAGCTTTGAGCCGTTAATAGGATCTAAACATACAAAAATAAATAATATGCAAAAAGCCAACAACGCTATTCCTGCCCGATTCATTTCGATCTCCTCCGAATACCTTTCAGCCCATATAATCACAAATAAATACCATTTTTATCGCGGATGGCTTTCTTAAACAAAATATTAATTAGACCATTACTAATCTTGGTTTAAATTCTATCTTCACCTTAAAGTCGGATAACTTTTTCTCCGTATTAGCATCCCAATAAAAAAAATCGTCTTGCTGTTTCCAAAGAACCACAGCAGATTGTTCAAACGGCTTTCGCGACTTGGCATTGGTTGCGGTTCCAACGGCAAATCCAATTGGTGCTCCTTTATGTTTCTGTCTCAAGTGAGCGAATTGCCAGAAATTTTCATCTGATTCTGACCAATACCTATGGTGCGGATCCTTAAGCAAGGCCATATCTTCCGGAGACCTATCTAAAACCGGACACCTACTTATTCCTCCGTTGCGTAAAGTATTCATTACTTCGTTTATCTTTCCGAACTGGTAATCCTTTCCGTCCAAAGCAAACGCCGCCTCATCGAGTAGGGGAAGTTTTTTATTAAAAGGCAAATCACTATTACCTTCAGTTAAGCCTGAAAGAGGCAATGGAATAAGAATTCGTGTATCAAAATCATTCACAAAGCTTCCAAGAGTAGGATCAAAATATTCGGGCACGCAATTCCGTACCCCTCCAACCTGATCCCCAAACCATAGGACTAGAAGAGCATGATCTTGGCCATCCATGCCAGGTCCTTCTCTTGCCTTTCCGAGGGCAATTGCAACTGGCTGCCCAAGAAATGTACATCTCACTTCTGACGCTGCTAGAAAAGCATAGTCCTCACAATCCCATAATTTTGCTTCATAAGAACCATAATTCTTTACTTGCTTTACGATATAATCTGCTACTTGTTTCCTACTTTTACGCCTAACTTTAAAAAAGCACATCCCAGTTGATCCTTCCTCCTCTTCATCTATGTAGTCAATCGGCATTTCTAAAAAATCGCCGCCAACCCCTTCGGAATGGCTTTCATTTCCATCTCGATCCTTTCCACCCATAGTATTTAGTACTAATTGTTAATATATAAAATTTTTGCATTTGACAAGCTAAATCCTCCCTCGACAATACCAAGCTTGATGTTAATCTTCGCCGAATCAACTTCCGCAATGGCATACTCTTTGCCGCCGTCGGACTCCTGCACTCTGATCGCGGTCTATAGAATCTCTCTTCAAGTCCATATTCAGGCACCTTCTATTTGAGGATCGGTGAATCTTCATGGAGACACGCGTGACTGAAATGCAAGGGCTTGGGACAAATCAGTCAATCGCTTCAGTCAAAGCTTATCACTGCGCGAAGGTCCTCTCTTGGAATCATCCACCCCACTTGAGCTTCTTAGCCTTCAGCCTCTTCAGCGACTCTATCAGCTTTTCCCGAGCCCCAGCCGCTGTCCCATCGTCCTGCAGCATTCGCCCCCCCAGGAGGGCATCTACCAGGAATCCGGTCTTTGCTATTACCATATCCTCCAGCTCCTCCGGCGTCATCCAAATATCCTGAATTCGGGCCGGCCAGGAAAAGAACAGAAATATATCTCATCCTCAGTTCTTAAAGCTCGATTCTGGCACCTGTTCGAGAAGGCGAAGACGTGCAGCCAGTTCAAACACGCTATAAAACTCGAGGAGATGAAAAGCCGATGCTCAATGAGCAGAGAATTGAGGTCATCTATCCCGGTCATTGTTAAGAAAAGCGCACTCCGGGCAATCGAAGGGTATATATTTTTAGCTACGGAGAATCCATTCTCCTAGTCGAGGTGTATCTTGTGAAGGCTCTCATACTCTCCGGTGGCTCCGGCACCAGGCTTCGCCCTCTTACCTTCTCTCAGCAAAAGCAGCTGATTCCAATAGCCAATAAGCCGGTTCTATTCTATGCCATCGAGGATGTGATTGAAGCAGGAGCCGATGAAATCGGCATAATCTTGGGTCCGAATAAGGAGCAGGTAATAGACACCATCGAATCCCGGTCCTGGGATGTGCCCATACATTTCATCTACCAAGGCGATCCGAAAGGGCTCGCCCATACCATACTGGTTGCCCAAGATTTTCTGGATGACGATTTTGTAATGTACCTGGGAGACAACATCCTCAGAGACGGCATNNCTCACCAGGGTTGAGGATCCTCAGCGCTTTGGCGTAGCCGATCTTAATCCTGATGGGAGCATCAAGAGGCTGGTAGAGAAGCCAAAGATCCCTCCCTCAAATTATGCCCTGGTGGGTATATATTTCTTCAGGCCTTCCATAATCGAGGCCTGCCGAGCCATAAAACCCTCCTGGAGAGATGAGCTGGAGATAACCGATGCCATTCAGTGGCTCATAGAAAATGGATACAAAGTTGATGCATCTTTTGTAGAGGGATGGTGGAAAGATACGGGCAAGCCTGAGGATATCCTGGAAGCCAATCGCTTGATATTGGATGATATCTCGGCCAGAAATATGGGTCAGATAAATGATTCTCATGTAATTGGCCGGATTGTCATCGAGGAAGGTTCCTTGATTGAAAGATCGACGATAAAAGGGCCCTGCATAATCGGGGAAGGCAGCGTGATAAGTGACTGCTATATAGGTCCTTATACCTCGGTGGGAGATGGGAGCAGGATCACAGGAACCGAGGTGGAGGATGCCATCATAATGGACAATTGCATGATAAGCAAAGCGGGAAAGATCGTAGAAAGCCTGATCGGCAGAAATGTCAGGATTCAAGAAGGAATAGCTCTGCCCAAGGGCAACAGATTCATCGTCGGCGATAACTCCGACATCTCATTGTGATTTTGATGAAGCTTCTCGTAACCGGTGGTCTGGGATTCATAGGATGTAATTTCATCCGGCTGATGCTTCATGAGCATGATGATATCCATATACTGAATATTGATGACCTGCGCCTGGGATCTAATCCAGAAAACCTGCGGGACCTTGATGATGAAAGGCGATATGAATTTTGCAGAGGAGACATTGCCGATGAGAAGTTCATTGCCGGCCTGGTAAAAGATGCCGATGCCATAATCAATTTTGCCGCTGAGACTCATGTGGATAGATCTATTGCCAGGCCGGAATCGTTTCTGCACAGCAATGTCCAGGGGGTCTTCAATCTTTTGGAGGCCTTGAGGCATCATAACTCTTCCGCCAGGTTTGTGCAGATCTCCACCGATGAGGTTTATGGCGACATATTGAGGGGATCTTTTACCGAGGAGAGCACTCTAAAGCCGTCCTCGCCCTACTCCGCCAGCAAAGCCGCTGGAGACGTATTTGTCCAGGCCTATGCACGTACTTATGGCCTTGAAGCTATGGTCACCAGATGCACCAATAATTACGGCCCCTTTCAGTTTCCGGAAAAACTGATTCCCAAGACCATACTGCGGGCGAAAAGCGGCTTGAGGATTCCCATCTACGGCACAGGAGAGAATGTGAGGGATTGGATATATGTTATCGACCACTGCCGGGCTGTGGAAGCCGTCCTTCTGCGAGGCGGAAAGGGTGAGATCTACAACATCTCAGCCGCAGAGGAGATGAGCAATCTAGATGTGGTCAAGATAATTCTCCAGGCCTTAGGCAAAAGCGAGGATCTGATAGACTTTGTGGATGATCGCCCGGGGCATGATGCCAGATACAGCCTTGACTCCAGCAAGATCAGAACCGAGCTGCATTGGCATCCCCAGGAGAATTTTGCAGAGGGAATTGCAGAGACCGTAGCCTGGTATTTGGAAAACGAGCTATGGTGGCAGCCTCTCGTGGATGAAAGAGTCCTGCATCCCACGCCGTGGACCCTAAGCTGGTGAACATATGGAGCATATGGATAATCGGCGAAGCGGTCACGGTCCAAAAAAAGTCTGAGACGAAAGCAGTATAGAATGAATCTTACCCATTTTTGGGACTGCTTTCAAGGCAAATGGTTTCCTGAGCTAGAAGGGACGGCCTGTCCCCTGTAGCTCGGGATCAATCATTGCTGCCTGCCACCTTATGCCTGGTTGGGGGGAATTGCGCCCTGGACAAGCCCGGATAAGAGAGAGTATCCTGTACCGCCTGTTGCTGCATTCACAGGCATGATCTGTACCGTCCAGTTTCCTGCCGGTGGGCTTCTCAGGAAGTAGTAATCATAGTTCGCCCCGGTGAGATGCACCACATTTCTGCCATCTACCTGAGCAGGCAGGACTATCTTGTTAGGCTGGATCAAGGTCATCTTGAAGCTGGCCTCCTTCCAGGACAGGCCGATCATCTCCCACTGATTCATGGCGGAGAGGGCAACCCGACCTATTGAGGCTATCTGAGCCGGTGAGCCAAGATCTCTGGTGAAGCTGATAGGCGTGGCTCCGGGATAAGCCTGGCCGTTATAGACCTGCAAGACCTCCGCAGATAGCATCGATCCACCCCAGGGAAGGGTGATGGAGGTTCCTGCTGGTATGGTGTAGGACTGAGGTTTGGATGGAGCAGGAGCCGGTGCAGTGGGCGCAGGCGGTGCATAAGGCACACCATAGGGATAATAGGGGTAGTAAGGATAATAGTAGTAATATGGATACTTGCAGATCCCATCTACACAAATCTGCCCCTCCTTGCACTTTTTCGGATAATAGCATCCAATCTTGCTATCGCATCTATTGTAAGTGCAGGGATTGTGGTCATCACAGTGTACTGCAGTTCCTTTACAAGATCCACCAGAACAAGTATCGCCAGTGGTGCAGGCGTTTCTATCATTACAGATGGCGTTATTGTTCGCATGGACACACGCTCCTGTGGCTGGATCGCAGCTGTCGTCGGTGCAGGGATTCCTATCATTGCATCTTCTTTGGATAAAAATGCACTCCGTACCGTTAAATGAGTCAACGGTACAATTATTTCCATCGTCGCACACTGTGGCTGTATGGTAGCAGATTCCATTGTAGCAATAATCATTGGTGCTGGGATCTCCATCAGAACAATTCTTTAGCTGATATGTACAGTTCTTGCTATCGACCAACTCCATGCATGGATCATTGTTATGGCATTTTGGATGATGAATTTTAGCTGAAATATCCGCAGAATGAGATGTACTGTTGTTTTGGCTGGAATTGCTCAAGTTTTCATCAATGTGGATCTGGGAGAGAATTTCACCGATATCATCGTCGCCTATGATGGGCTGATAAATGCACACACCACCCTGGCAAGAATCCTTCGTGCTATCATTTCCGTCATCACACGCTACAGGCTCATTAACGCATCCTGTTACATGATCACAAGAATCAGTGGTGCAGGCATCATTGTCGTTGCAGTCTACAGCAGCATGGCTGCAGCCTGTAGCTGGATCGCAGGTGTCGGATGTGCAGGCATCATTGTCGTTGCAGTCCATAGCAGCATGGCTGCAGCCTGTAGCTGGATCACAGGAATCTGCGGTGCAGGCATTGCCGTCGTCACATTCCCCGCACTTGATATCTGACTTGCCATCCACAGCATCGGTCTCATTTATGATTTGAGTATCAAGAAGGATGGACGGTCTTATGGCTTGGGGGAACCGGTTCTCCTCCAATGCCGGCGCGGGAGTATTGATGCATCCGGACGGGCCGCAGGTGTCAATGGTGTTACTGTCGCCATCATCGCAGCTTATTGCTTCGTGATGGCAGCCATCATCTCCCCGATAATCCCTGGTGCAGGGATTGCGGTCATCGCAATTTATAGTGGTGCCTGGAACAGATATTGAACTGGGATTGAATAGAGCATCCCGGGGTGATATAATGGATTTATCATCCTCCGTACCATAGGCAGGGGCAAATCCTATTGGACCGCCCTCATCTGTTGTCTCCTGCCCGGTCATTTCTATGGTTCCGATTTGATCACAGATTTGAGGCTCATGGAGACATTGTGTTCCATTGCACCAGTCCCTGGAACAGGGATTGTTGTCGTCACAATTCCCGCACTGGGCGGAGGAGCAACCTGTTAGCAATAAAAAACTGAGGCTAAATAGAATGAAATGGCATAAAGTCCGGTTTCCTTTGATCTCTGCATCCACAATTCTCACCCCAATCCAAACCCATCCTCTTTTTTATATCTAAGTTTCGCTCTCCGTCTCTGCTCCCTGACTCAGCAATACAGGCTTGAAAGAGGACCATAGCAGCCGCAGGCAGAATTCAATTGAAAGCAAGGATTTATTAGAGGATATAATTTGCGAGATTGGAAGATCTGATTTCTTTAAGTTCAGAAACGGGGAGTTACAGATACAGAATCCTGTAGATTTGCAGTCATTGCGTTTTATTCCTGAACAGACCTGAGATAGGAAAGATCTGAGCCGTTCCTTGGCTTCTAAATTTGCTCTGCAGTCACAGGCTGAATTCCCGCTCTGTTGAGACTCTCTGTAACAGCTCCTCCGTACGGTCCATCTCTTCTCCGCTTCCCTCCACAGTCAGCCAGACTGCTCCCTCCGCCCCGCCTATTCCGCCCGCAGCAATTATTTCTGCCTCGACGCCGGTCATGAGCCGGATGGCGTCAATCTCAGTGAAGACCTCCCCAGGGATAGGGAGCAGCCGAAAGCCGTTTTGCCCGGGAAGATTGAGGTGAAGGGCAAGGCTCATGAGATCTCCGGGAATGCGCTTTTCCAGGCCCACCGGAAGGATGAGACGCACCCTTCGCCCCACCAGCGCCTGCAGAGCGGCGATGCTCGTACCTCCCTGGGGATGGCCTATGAGCACAGCTGCCTGTCGATGGGCCAGATCCAGGGCATTGGTCCCCTTAAGGATGACATCGCCCTCTTTCAGGCCATCGGCCACGTCGAAGATGCTCATTCCCTTCTGCCAGATCCCTTTCACTATCACCACATCACCCGGAAATCCGCTCTCATCGGACAGCCTTCCCTCCGCAGTGGTTTTTCCCGGTGGAAGGACCAGGCCCCTGAAGAACCTCTTCCTGGAAAAGCCATACTCCTGGCCCAGACTCTTCAGGACCTCCTCGGCGACATAGCCATTGGTGGTTCCGGCCACTATGACCAGTGTGCCGGAGTGGATAGAGGCCCGTACGGCGGGGTGGACAGACAGGGCAAGGCCAATAAGCCGCTTTCCTGCGGCAGGGGTGAGCAGAAACTGACTCATCTCTAGACGATGATTTTTTAATAGAGATAAAGCTACTGCAGTGATATGGGAAAACATTTTCTGGTGTCAAGGCGGGAATAATGCTGAGATTCCAAATCTACGCAGGCCTGGCAGTCTCTGCAACCGATAAAATATTGACGCTTCAGAGGGTAGAGAGTGCCATCTATAATCACAAACAATTCCACGAGACTGTTTATGCCCCAGAGATGATTGGGATATGAGTGGCAGGATGAGGATGAGATTTCTATTCCTGATGCATCTTGAAATCTATGCCACCATGCTCAGAATCTATTTGAATCCAGAGAGCGCAGAATCTGCTCCTGCAGAGCGAGGCATCAAGCTCTCGATATCCTGGCCCTGGACCGGTCAATCATTCCATTTACACAGATAAATCCAGTGGCTGGACCTCAAATTCTCTTCCCGGGACATTCTCCATTCCATTCCATCAGAACAATGATCAGACAGCTCATCGTCTGCCTTCCTTATGGCCAGCCCAGCCATTATCCCCTTGAGAAAGGCGGAGCGATGATCTTGATTTATATTGCCTACGATATAATTTATATATCGACCCATCGTTATTCCTGGAATCGATTTATAAACATCCAGTTCATCGGAAATCCGATACAGTTCATCCTCCGAGAAGCCGAAGCTGCCCAGGAGCGACCTTATTTTGATATCCTTGTGCATGCATATGGATAACGCTCTAAAAGGATATAATCTTTAACATTTGAAGATGATATTTTCATGTGACCATCGATCCATAGCCGTATATGTTCTGCCGAAGGCCATGTCTGAAGCCTTCTATCCGCAGGCATATCTCAACATCTTCCAGATTACGAGGCATTGAATACAATGCCGAATTAATCAAATACCGTATATTCCTCCGAATCACTCTTCTGCTCATTCTGAGCGGCGCTTTTCTTGGCCCCAATCAATCTCTGCAGCCCATCCTCATCCAGGGCAGCCAGCTCCCACACCCTGGATTTATGGGCAAGTGGATAGACTCTGAGGCTCTTGCTCCCTCGCCGGACGGACTCGGACTTGATATCCAGCTTGGAGAGGGCTTTTCCTAGCTGTCTGCTCCCCATTCCCCCTGCCTTTGAAGCCTGATCCGGGGTTGGCTCGCGACTGGCATCAAACTCGGATTGGATGAACTCCAGGGCTTTCTTCAGCGCCACCATGCTCAGGGCAGCTGGCTTGGCCTTTGCCGCTCCTGCCTTCCTCCGGGCAGTCCTACGCGATTGGGAAGAAGGCTGATTTTTGGGCATGGCATCGGCAGATGTTGTGGCTGCCATATGAGACTCCCATTCGGTCAAGGAGAAGATCATGGCCCGACCGCGCCTCTTCAGCGCGATCTTGTTCTCCCGTCCCAGCCAGCCTAGAGCGCCAAGGACATCTTCCCGGCTCAGAGATGTCAGCTTCGCCAGATCGGCGATGTTGTTTGGTCCATTCTTGCTCAGAGCTTGCCAGACGATTCCCGCATTGGTGCCAAAAATCGATTCGACGGTCATTTCATTCATGGATAGTCAATATGTTTTTCAAGATATTAAGATGCCGCATAAAAGAATGCATTTTGACAAACCAAAAAGCTTTTTCAGCCTTTCAAGAGAAAATAAGGGGCTCATATTGGCCCCCGCCCATGAGGCCCGGCCAAAATTAAGATGAGAAAGCAATTGCTGCCATTATCCATAGATCTCCCTGATCAATCCCAGGACTGCTCTCTGCACCAGATCCACTGCCCTCTCCGGGATATAGGAGCGGGGGGTCTGAGAGCGGGCCAGGCAGATGAAGGCGGGACGGCTTACGCCCTGCAGCAGCGGCCTCACTCCCGCAATCCTTCTCCGGACCAGGCTCTCGACTGGACCCCGGTCGTCATTGCCATAGAGGCCATCCAGGTCTATTCCCAGGGCCACGGGATGCAGGCAATCCTGCATGTCCCTCTGAAAGTCATGCAGGCTTATGCGCCGGGGCAGGGGAGCGGTCTTGGGGCTTGCCTCATCTCCCGCCAGATCGGTCTCCTCTCCGTCCCAGAAGATCCATCTGCACCCTCCCGGGCCGCTCTTCACTCTGGTNNTAGCCCTGCCGTAGGCCTCCAGCCGATCCCGGCCGGGATGGTAGTGGTAGAGCGCGCCCATAACACCATAATGGAAGGCGGGGCAGGTGAAGTTTCCCTCATTGACCATGTATTGGCTGTAGCTCTCTAGATAGGGCAGCAGGCGCTGGAGATGATGATACCTCTCCCGGCCCTCCCGGGCGGGCAGAGCGGGGCAGCAGTGGAACATGTCGTGGTGGGCGTCTATCCTCAGGGCTATCAGGCAGCATTTGCGGCGCAGGTATTCAATGAACCAGTAGGGCATGATCTCATTGTGGGGATCGACGATGATGGTTTTGATCCCATTGATATCAAGCTCTACGTGGGGGAAACGGCGGGCAAAGGGAGACATCAGGCCACCCCGGGGGATCTCAAAGTAAAGATAACTATTATTCGTGAATATTGTTCTGCAAAGCTAGATAAATTTATCGCGCCGTTGGCTGGTTTGTGAAGCGGAGGAATGAATCGTGGGCTATGAGATCCCTTTGAAGCTGGCCTGGGATGAGCTGGACCGCCTGGGCCAGGAGGACTGCACCGTTCCCTTTTTGGGAGAGGACTATCTGGTCCAAAGAGGCGAGAGGGCAGTGCTGGAGCCCACTGGCCAGCCAGCCGGGGAGATGGAGGCGGTGCNNTGCTGGAGAGATGGAGGCGGTACTGGTTCTGCACTACCTCATTGGCCTTTTCGGGCGCAGCTTCTCTCCCTCGGGAAGCTGGATCTCCTTCAAGGAGGCTCCCGCGGGGGTGACCTTCTGGCCCGCCCTGGAGAAGAGCACCATCAGGCCGCTGGCCGAGGCCTTGCAGAAGGAGGGCCGGGAGCTGATGGAACTCCTGCAGGAGCGGCGGGGATGGAGAAGGATGGAGGGCGGGGATATGGCTCTGGAGGTAGAGGCCCTTCCCGGAATAATGNNGGGTGATATTCTGGGAGGGAGACGGGGAGCTGCCGCCGGAGGCTACCATGCTCTTCGACCGGGCGCTGACGCAGGTATACTGCACCGAGGATGTGGCGGTGCTGCTGATGGCGGTGGCGCAGAGGATAATGGAGACCAGAGTGAGCATTTGAAATTCCCATCATTGCCACCGCAAACCATTTGACTGAATAATGAACAGGACTCCTGACAAGACTTTTAAACTGAGGCTAAAGGAGGGATGGCGACGGGCAGCGACTTCAAGTACGACGTTTTTCTCAGCTACAGCTCCAAGGATAAGGAGAAGGTCCATGCCCTGGCCAAGCGCCTCAAAAAGGACGGCTTGCGGGTCTGGCTGGACGCCTGGGCCATCAGGCCGGGAGACTCCATCCCCCACATAATCCAGCAGGGTCTGGAGCAGTCTCGCGTCCTGCTCATGTGCATGTCACCGGATTATTTCGCCTCTGACTGGGGACGGATGGAGCATCTCACATTGCTCTTCCGGGACCCGACCAATGCCGAGCGACGGTTCATACCGCTGCTCATAGCGGAATGCCAGCCGCCTGACATAATCGCCCAGTTTGCTTGGATAGATTGGAGGACGGCCTCAGAAAAGGCTTACAATATTCTCCTGGCAGCTTGCCAGAAAATGCAGCCTGATACAGTTCAGGCTGAGATAAAGCAAATAACGAAAAGTCGAATGGTTTTAAATGGTCACACTGGAGCGGTTCGATGTGTATCTGTCACACCTGACGGCTCTGCTGCAATCTCCGGTTCGGATGATAGGACTTTGAAAGTCTGGGACCTTGTCACGGGCAAATGCTGCGCAACTCTGAAAGGTCATTCCAGTATTGTCTATTGCGTGTCTATAACTCCTGATGGCCGTACTGCAGTCTCAGGTTCTGATGATGGGGCTATGAACGTGTGGGATCTCACCACAGGTGAGTGCCGCGCGACTCTGAATGGCCATTCTGGGACAGTCTATTGCTTGGCTATCACTCCCGATGGCCGTACTGCAGTTTCAGGTTCCGGGGATAGGACACTGAAAGTGTGGGATCTCACCAATGAGAAATGTCTTGCGACCTTGGAAGGTCATTCTGACTTTGTATATTGCCTGGCCATAGCTCCCGATGGCTGTGCTGTGGTCTCCGGTTCAGGAGATAGAACCTTAAAGGTATGGGACCTTACCAGTGGTAAATGCGCTGCAACCTTGAGAGGACATTCTGAGTTTGTTTCTTGTGTTGCCATCACTCCCAATGGCCATACTGTAGTTTCAGGTTCATGTGATAAAACATTAATAGCCTGGGATATGTTCTCATACAAGCGCCTTGCCATCCTCGAAGGTCATGCCAGCGATATATGGGCCGTTGCCATTACTCCCGATGGACGCGGTATAGTCTCTGGTTCAGCAGACCGCACTCTGCGAGCTTGGGATTTGGTCGCAGGAAAATGCACCTCTATCCTTACAGAGCATAAAGGTGTTGTCTCTGGCGTTGCCATTTCTGCTAATGGCCACTTAGCAGTCTCAAGCTCGTCAGACGGAACCCTGAGGGTATGGGAACTGCCACAATCGAACCGAGTTATTGATGAATCAGATTATGCCCGCTATACAAGCGCCAAGGTAGTTCTTGTCGGCGATACAGGAGTAGGCAAGACGGGCCTAGCAATGCGTTTGCGCGAAGACCGCTGGGAATCCACAGAGTCAACGCATGAAATGACAGTATCCAGGTTGGAATTCCCTCCTGATGCTGCCGAACCTGATATGAAGCGAGAGGTTTGGCTTTGGGACTTTGCCGGACAAACTGACTATAATCTCATTCATCAGCTCTATATGGATGAGGCTGCATTGGGCGTTCTGGTCTTCAATCCTCAGGATGATAATCCCTTCGAAAGGATTAGCCACTGGGAAAAGGCTCTTTCAGCAGCAACCACATTCGAGCCGGTGAAGCTACTCGTTGCGGCTCGCTGTGACATAGGTCGCGTAGCTATCAGCCAAGAGCAGTTAAATGAGTACATCAAAGAGCATGCCTTTGCGTCATTCATTTGCACAGCGGCTAAGACTGGCGAAGGTTGCCAAGAACTGAAGGATGCCATAGCCAGAAATATACCTTGGAAGAACCTACCCTGGACGTCCACAACCCGGCTGTTCAAGACCTTAAGAGATGCCGTTTTAAAACTAACAGATGAAAAAGCCCCGCTAGTGCGCTTGCCAGAGCTGCATCAGAGACTGCAGCTTATGCTTCTAGCAGAAATTATCTCCGAGGCAGATCTTCGAGCAATTGTGAGCGTTATGCAAGTTCAGGGGTTCATACACCCACTTGCCTTTGGCGATTTTCTCTTACTCCAGCCAGCCTGGATCAATCGCTATGCTTCTGTGGTTGTGCGTATGGCACGAGAGCATTCAGATATGATGGGAGTTGTTTTCGAACAGCAAGTGCTGGAGGGCAAGCTGGATTATAAGGATATGTTCCGCTTAGCCCAGGAGGACGAAAAGATACTATTGAGGGGCATAGTGCAGACATTCTTGGATCGCTCACTTTGTCTGCGCCAAGAAACGCCTCAGGGAAGTATGCTGGTAT
Source organism: Methanosaeta sp. UBA80 (assembly GCA_002505805.1). Classification (GTDB taxonomy): domain Archaea; phylum Halobacteriota; class Methanosarcinia; order Methanotrichales; family Methanotrichaceae; genus Methanothrix. The sequence continues at coordinate 14,661 of DAWB01000197.1, forward strand.
TTCCATCCTACTTCCGCCGTGACAAGCCGGACCTGCCCGAGCACCCTAATGTATTTGTTACATATAGTTTTTCCGGGCCTTTCGAGGAGATTTATTCAACATTAGTGGTTCGGCTAAGTTATTCGGATAGCTTCAAGACAGGACAATTGTGGAGAAATGCAGCTGAATTTCGAACACTAGAGGACAAACGTATTGGATTAGCAGCAGTAAGAAAAGATGAAAAGAATTCGGAGATCATTGTCTATTTTGAAGCAGAAGTGCCTGACGATATTAAGATTACATTTATCAAATACATACATGAACATCTATTGTCAAGAGCGCAAAACGTTTTGCGGTTGAGGCATTATGTTTGCCCCAATTGTGATGAGGCGCTAAGCCAAGAAGTTATTCAATTACGCTTGAGAGCCGAAAAAACTGATATAATTTGTCCTATATGTGAATATCATGTGCCACTACTTGATTTAATTGAAGAAAAATTTGCCTCTAATGAATTCTTGGATAGGGTTAAAGAACTGGATGAGCGTGCAAGCATCAATTTGAGAAATGAAACCCGCGAATTAATTTTGGTTGGTCATGCATTCGCCATAACTGCAGAAGCGGGACAAATTTTCCGTCGAATAGCTTGGGATGAATGGGGAATTGATGGTGAGATTGAATTTAAAGATTCTTATGGCAAAGCGAGTGGCAAGCGTATTTATGTACAACTCAAACATGATAATTGCTTTTATCATCGTGAACAGGATGATTTAGTAATATATTCTATTAAAAAATCCAACTTAGCAGAATATTGGTTGTCTCTCCCTTACCCCGTGATGTTAGCTGTTCGGACATCAAGGGGCAATATCTGTTGGATGAATATAACTGACTATCTCAAGCGCCAAGGTGAGAGCACAAGAGAAATAGTATTCAAGGGAGAACCGTTCACAGCCAAGAATATTCTAAAATTGCGAAAACGCATACTTGGAGATGCAGATGCTGATGCTAGTGTCTCGTCAAATATCTAA
>DAWB01000124.1 GCA_002505805.1 Methanosaeta sp. UBA80
ATACCTGTCTATCGTCATGCAGCAGGGCATTGGCGATAAGATGCATCTCCTCAAACATGTCCGGGGAGCTGATCATGACGTTATCCGTACCCGCCGCCAGGTTGATTCCAAGCCTGGCCATCGCCGCCACGGGGGGCAGGCCCACGCCGGTCATGAGGTTGGATCGGGGGCAGACCACCACGGAGATGCCGCGGCTGGCCACCTGCCTCAGATCAGCATCCTCCGCCCGGTTCATGTGCACCAGAAAATCCGGCTGCAAGGCCAGAGCACTTTCTATGTCCTCCCGGTTGGCCTCGCCGGCATGAACTGCCACCGCCTGGCTTTTCCGGCGGGCCCGGGCCATGGCTGCGGCAATTGTCTCCGGGGAGTGATCTCTGGTGCTGCTGATTCCGAGACCCCAGCAGCTCTCCGGGATCTCCGTCTGGCTTGCATCCGGCCGACCAAGGATATAAGCCAGCAGGGGCATATCTTTCAGGGCCTCCTGCAGCATAGCTACACCCGCCGCTCCTCCCTCCCGAAAGTCGGCAAAAGCAATTGTCCCGCTGGAGAGCATCAGATGCAGGCTTCTTTCCATCCCCTCAATCAACATCTCACGCTGGATTCTCTCCAGCATCCTGGACTTATAGCCCCCCGGTCCGACCAGCTCCGAGAGCGGCAGAAAGGGTGGATCCTTGAAGCCCGAGTCTCCCAGGTGAACATGGGCATTTACAAATCGAGGGCAGATTATGCCCTCCAGGTCCGCCTCTACCTGCTCTTGTCCGAACTCAGTTATGATTCCATCTCGGATGGCGATGTACCCCTTCTCCGCCTGAAAATCGTCTCCATAAATGATTGTGCCCTGCAGGAGAACCTCGAGCCCTTCCGGCATAGCTTGGACTCTAAGACCGGCAATCTATTTAGCTTCTTGTCAACTGAATACTGTTGGCTATTAACACCTATAGTCGCCATTTCATGGAGCGAAGAGATGGGGGGATGGGGGACTTTGACCAGACCATTTGTATTCATCAACAGCGCCATGAGCGCTGACGGCAAGATCAGCACAATTAACCGCCGCCAGGTGAGGATCTCAAGCCGGGAGGACCTGGCCAGGGTGGACCGTCTCCGATCGGAGAGCGATGCGGTAATGGTGGGAGTTGGCACGGTTCTGGCCGACGATCCGGGACTTGGGGTCAAGTCCGATCAGCTGCGCCGAGCCAGGCAAGAGAGGGGTCTTTCTGAGAGCCCCTTGCGCATCGTGGCCGACAGCCGGGCCAGGACGCCGCTTACGGCCAGAGTTTTGGGGCCTGGATGCATCCTGGCTGTGGCCCGTTCCGCTCCGGCAGAGCGGCTCAAACTCCTCTCCCGGCATAGCGAGATCATCTGCTGCGGACAATACCGGGTGGATATTAAAGATCTCTTCTCACTTCTCCATGAGAGAGGAATTGAAAGGATCATGGTGGAAGGAGGCGCATCTCTGAACTGGTCTTTAGTCAGTCAGGGGCTGGTGGATGAGATCTATGTCTATATGGGGCCGATTTTCATAGGAGGAGAGAGAGCGCCCACCCTGCTGGACGGAGAAGGTTATAGAAATGATTTCCCGCCCCTCCGCCTTGCCGCGGTAGAGCGGCTGGATGAGGGAGTGCTTCTCAAATGGACCCTCGCCGGCGAACCACCCTGAAGAGCTTGCATTATCCGTCTCTTATCCTCAAAATGGCTTTTCCCTGTCTTTAACCACAAGCACCGGGATCTTGGAGCTTCTCACCACCTTGTCGGCAACGCTGCCCAAAAAGAATCTATCCAATCCGCTGGCCCCTATGCCGCCCATTACGATGAGGCCCGCCTTTTCCTCTTCTGCTATGCGGATGATGTCCTGGGCAGGATATCCTTCTGCAATCCTTCTGATGGCCGGAATGGCCGCTTTGTCTGCCATCTTCGCCACGCTTCTGGTTGCCTTCTCCCCCTGATCCTGCAGACTGCTTCTGATGCCTGCAATCATATCATCAGATGACTTTGCGGTCAGGTCGCCCAGAGGAGCATATTCCTTGCCTATATCAACCACATATAGAGCGATGATGGTAGAGCCGTAAAGCATGGCCATCTCCACTGCCGCCTCTGCCGCCCTATGGCTGTGTTTGGAGCCGTCGGTTGCAATTAATATGCGCTCGAACATTTTCTGATCCCCAAAGATATTATGCTGTTATGATATAATTATGTAATTGCCAAAAACATCATCAATAGCTGGATATCTCAGGAAGAGGCGGCTCTCATCGTCATGGCCGAAAGATACTTTGTTTAAATAAAAGATATTATAAAAATTTTTGTTAAAATCTCTGCGATTAAGGGCAGGGCAGGGTCAATACCGAGTTATAGCCGCCGCTCTCAAGTGACATCCTCATATTCAAGTATCCCGAATACTGTCCGGTCATAGTATAGACAGGCACTGCCCTGGCGCTTCTCTGAACATGGGCTCCTACCTTGGCTGTCCCTTCCACCTCGGAATGGACGCTGTAGACTGATTCATTGTCCGTCTCAGCCACTGTAGTGTCCTTGATCAACTCCACCAGATCGGAGTAGCTCTCGGAGTAAACCGATCCCACCTCGTAGTTCTTGGCGCAGAGGGCGTTCTTGAGATCGCTCTTGGTAATGGGTGCGGCATATCTGGTGGGGCGGTTCTGGAATACCCCCCACTCATTGGCCCAGATCTCATTGTAGCCATTTCCTCCATAAACCTGGGCGTCAATGGTTCGGGAGACTGTGCCTGTGCCCCTGGTTCCTGTGACCAGCTTCTGGCCTTCATAGCCTTCTGCCGTCTGGTAGATGCGCATATCGTTTATGGTGCCCTGGCTGTATATCCAGGAGTGCTCGGTGAAGACCTGCACCTCCGGGCACCCATTTCCCGGGCATGTATTTTCTGGACATGTTCTTCCGGGGCAGCTACCTTCAATTAAGCCTGCCATAGCCAGTAATATAGCCAGGACAAGAAATCCGATGACCAAAAATTCCAGATTCCCTCTCATCCACCCACCATAATCTGATATCTGTCTCATATCAGGGCATCAAATATAAATCTGATCCCTATCCACGGAGCTTGGCCCTCCTCGCCCCATTCTGCCTGATCTGAATCAATCGAGCCGCCAGGGACTCCTGCAAATCCTGGGATAGCCCTGCCCCATTGGCATCCAGCCTGGCGGCTATGGCCAGCTTTGCTGCCAGGGACCTGGCCGCCCTGCCCCGCAGCCGGCGGGGTGAGCCGACGACGGCGGGATGGCGATAGATGATGCCGTGCTTGGGAGACGGTGCATGGCCTTTGAGGTGCTTGAATAGCGATTTCTCCGCCCCCATCACCTGCAGGCGGCTGGAGGGCATTCTCGCCAGGCGTGAGAGGCCCCCGGCCCGGAAGACCAGCCTGGCGGCCAGTATGGGACCGGCCAGTGCGGAGAGATTGGGGGCCAGGGACTGGACAGCATCCGAGACCACATCCTCCATGGCCTGGCGCGATTCCCGGAGATCCATTATGGCCTCTGCCAGCCTGCCCATATTCCGGTCTTCCCTCAGACCCTCCGCCAGGCTCCTGCCATGCACTATCTCCTGGCGGTGCAATCTGGACCATTCATAGAGCCGCTCGTCCAGCAGATTGATGGCCTGGGACATGCCATCCAAAGCCTGCACGGCCATGAGCAGATCCTGCTGTGCGCCAGCACTCTCTTCCAGCTTTCCTTTCGCCAGAGATATGGCATATTCTCTTAAATTTTGATTGTACTGAGAGTCTTCGGAGAAGACACCGGCTTCCAGGGACATCCGGCGCAGATCCGGCTGGGGAAGTGGATAAGCCCCTCTCTCCTCCGGGCCTGGGAAGATGATCTCCTCTTTGCTTTCATCATCCCGCAGGAGCTTGCCGCTTTCCAGATCGATCCTGCCAAACCAGGTTATGATCTCCATTGCAGAATAGCTCTGCATCATATGGCATAGATTACTTTCGCCCCGCTTCAATCTAGGTTAAATACTTCCGGGGCGCTTATAACATTTACCTCTCAAAAAAAACCAGGGGGCTATATGTCTATGAAAGAGATGGTTGACCAGATAAGGGTCCGTCTTCGGGATCAGAAGATCGATGTATCCAATGAGGATATCGAATCGCGCCTGAAAAAGCTCATTGTTGATTTTCGTGTACCTGAAGGCGAGGCCAGAAGATCGGTTTTAAATTATTTCCTGAAAGAGCATGGGATCATGCCTGTCGCCCGGGCCAGCTCGGAGAAGGTAAAGATTGAAGATATCAAAGAGGCGGGACGGTGGGTGGACCTGGAGATCAAGGTCCTGGACCTCTGGGAACCTGCCTCGGGCAGCATATCCCAGACCGGCCTGGTGGGAGATGGAACCGGATCGCTGAAGTTCGTCAAATGGACCAAATCAGAGCTGCCCGATCTGGAGCTGGGCAAGAGCTATATCCTCCGAAGGGTGGTGACGGATGAGTTTCAGGGCCGCTTCTCGGTCAAGCTCAATAAAACCAGCCAGATCGAGCCGCTGGAAACGGATGTGGAGGCTAGATCAGCAGGCAGAGCATCAGCAGAGCCGGTCAGGGTGGTGGAGATCAATGAACCGGGCCGCTGGGTGGACCTTGAGGTAAAGGTGGCCCAGCTATGGGAGACCAATAGCGAGTCCATCTCCCAGTCCGGACTGGTAGGGGACGAGACAGGCACTATAAAGTTCGTCAAATGGGCCAAGGCGGAGCTGCCCAATCTGGAGGAGGGCAAGAGCTACAGGCTAAGCAACCTGGTCACAGACGAGTTTCAGGGCCGCTTCTCGGTCAAGCTCAATAAAACCAGCCAGATACAGCCTCTTGATTGCGATATAGCCATTGGGTCGGTGGCGTCTGAGTTCTCCGGCGCTCTGGTGGACCTGCAGAAGGGCTCCGGGCTGATCAAGCGTTGCCCCGTCTGCAAGAGATCCCTGGCCAAAGGGGTCTGCACCGAGCACGGCAAGGTGGAGGGAACATACGATCTGCGCATCAAGGCAGTTCTTGATGACGGCCGCCGGGTTCAGGATGTTCTCATAAATCGGGAGACCACGGAGAGGCTGGTGGACATCACCCTGGAACAGGCCAAACAGATGGCCATGGAGGCGCTGGATCATGAGGTGGTCCGCTCCATGATCGAGGGCAAGATGATGGGCAGATACTATACCGTCACCGGACCCAGGGTCGACCGCTACCTTCTGGTGGAGAGCATCAATGAGATGCCCGCAGTCTCTGCGGCCCAGGTGGAAGATCTCTTGACCTCTCTGGAGGTGGCCTGAAATGGCAGGAATGACCGGATTCTCCCGGGAGGTGGCCAGGAGGATCTTCGCCGAGGAGCTTAAAAGCTCCAACTATTCCTTCCGCGATGGAGAGGATCAGCATCAATATGCGCCATCATATCTTCTCACTCCTACCGGCGCCAAATGCAATCGCGTCTTTTTGGTCGGCACTTTAATTGAGAAGGATGACATTGGAGGGGATACGGAGTACTGGCGGGGCCGGGTGGTGGATCCTACCGGCAGTATATTAATCTACGCCGGGCAGTACCAGCCGGAGGCGGCCCAGATCCTGGCCGGATTAGAGACTCCCTGCTTTGTGGCCGTGGTGGGCAAGCCCAATCTTTATCAGACCGATGACGGGAACATAATCATATCCCTTCGGGCCGAGTCCATCTCCCAGGCGAATGAGTCTACCCGGAATCAGTGGATCCTGGACACGGCCCGCCGAACCCTGGAGAGGCTATCCGATCTGAGCCAGGTCAGGGTCCCGCCCCCCGGTGAGGATTTCACCACTGCAGACAGCATGCCGGCGGAGGCATCCTCTTCTGCTGCTATGGACGCGGAGAGAGCCATGCAGCATTATCACGTTGACATCGAGCACTTCCGACAGATGACTATTCGCGCTCTCTCCGCCCTGAAGTCTGATCTCTCAGGCGGCGCATTTGCCGAGGAGGCGAGGCCGGTCAATGCCGCCCCCGTCTGGCCCGAGGCAGAGCCAGCTGGAAAGGAGGATTCGCCTGCATCCTCTCGAAAGGGCGGCAACAAGAAAGCCGCCTCTCCGGGCTGGCCGGCATCGGATGACGTGGAAGAGATTGAGACGATCAACATCAAAAAGAAGAGTTGAAAAGTTTTATATAACGCTCTGAAGCTCAATATCAAGGGTGAATTGAAATGGTAATAGGAGTCACTATGGTGAAGGTGGTGCCGGGACAGGAGAAGACCGTCTACAATGCCTTGCAGGAGATAGATGGCATCAAGGATGTCTACCATGTCTTCGGCGAATTCGACTTCGTGGTCATTATCGAGGTCGAGGGATTGAGCATGCTCAACAAGCTGGTGGATGTCATCCGCGAGATCGACAATGTGACTGCCACCCAGACCGTTGTAGGGGCTGAACTTTAGCCCCATTTTTCTCCTTTTATGGAAGTAGCCGAGGAGATGGCCAAGCAGCAAAAGGCCATTTCCGTAGCTGAATTTTTTGAGAAG
>DAWB01000138.1:0-305 GCA_002505805.1 Methanosaeta sp. UBA80
TCTGCACTCCCGATGTAATAAAATGAGTTTTCAGACTTTTTTCTCGGCATCTTTTAGAGATGTCTCAGTCATCGTTATCTGCCTGATATCAGTAATAACATTGATACCACACCCTCAGAGATTTCTATTTTTCAGTTCCTGATTACGCTGCATCCCAATTTCTTCTCTTTTTCCTTCTTGTCATTGGGCTTGGTGATGAAGTAGGTGTAGCCCTTCAGGGTCCGGTTAAGCTGCGCCTCGATCTGCTCCAGTTCCTTCTTGGGGATGGACAGGTGTTTGTCCACGCAGCGGTCCATGATCTCCCA
>DAWB01000138.1:320-504 GCA_002505805.1 Methanosaeta sp. UBA80
CTCCACCTTCTGGCAGATATACCAGTCGTCTCCGTCGGCCATGACATGTACCTCATGGGCGCAGCCCAGAAGGTTATGAAAGTCGCCCAATGTGTCCTGATAGGCGCCTAAAAGAAAGATGCCCAGGTAGTAGTCCTCATTCTCCAGCAGGGTATGCATATCCAGGTACTCCAGGCCCTCGCTG
>DAWB01000138.1:623-1551 GCA_002505805.1 Methanosaeta sp. UBA80
GATATACTTCTGGCTGACCAGCTTCTTCAGCTCCTGAAACTCCTCCGACTCATCCTCCGCCTGCTTGGCCAGAAATGCCGCCTTCCGGCAGACCATCCAGAATAAGGTCTCGCCCTTGGCCCTCTCCTCCAGGCCGATATTGCCCAGGTTGAAGGAGTCGTAGAGCTCGTCCCTATACTGAAGCGCATCGTGATAGTGCTCCTTGTAGTTGTCCAGGTTGATCTCCTTGAAGGCGCTGCACAGGTCATCGATCTGTATGGGATCCTCCTCATTGGGGGATCGCAGAAAAGAGTTCTTGTCGTTCTTTCGACCTATGGTCTTGAAGATGAGCATGCTGTGGTAGGCGGCTATGGCCCTGCCGCTCTCCGAGACTATGGTGGGGCAGGGTACCTCCTCATCATCGCAGATCTTTTGGATGGTGTAGACCACATCATTGGCATACTCGCGCAGGGTGTAGTTGGCGCTGGAGGGCGTGGCGGTGTTGGAGCCGTTATAGTCCACAGAAAGGCCCCCCCCCACATTTAGGTACTCGATGTCGCACATCTTGCGGACCTTGGCATAGATCCTGGCCGCCTCGTTCATGGCATTCTTGATGGTGCGGATGTCGGTGATCTGGGAGCCGATATGAAAGTGAATCATCTTCAGGCTCTCCTGAAGCCCCTGCTCCTCCAGAATCCTCATCAGCTCCAGGGCCTCGCCTGTAGCAAGGCCGAACTTGGCCGCCTCGCCGCCCGACTCCACCCATCGGCCTGAGCCGCGGGAGAAGAGCTTGATCCTCATGCCTACCCGTGGGGCAATTCCCATCTGACCGGCGTACTTGAGGATGTCGAAGATCTCCTCGAAGAGGTCCACCACAATAACAATATTGTTCACATTGTGGATGCTCAGGGCCAGGCGCAGATAGTCCTCGTCCTTGTAGCCGTTGCAG
>DAWB01000138.1:1596-10443 GCA_002505805.1 Methanosaeta sp. UBA80
GACCTTCATGGGAAAGATGGGCTGGTAGGTGCCCTGGTAGGAGAACTCTTTAATAGAGGCCAAAAAAGCGCCGGTGATCTCATCTATTCTGTTCTCCAGGATCTGGGGAAAGCGGAGGAGGACGGGAAACTCCAGGTCTTTGGACTTTTCTATCTCCTCTATCAGATCCATGACATCCACAGATGAAGAGGGATTTTTGCCCGGCATTATGATGATATCGCCCTTGTCGTTGACCGAAAAATAGCCGTTTCCCCAATTCTCTATGCCGTATAGCTCCAAAGAGTCTTCAGCCTTCCACATGAAAGTCAGCCTTTCCTATGAAGCCGGGCTCCTTGCCCGTCTCTCTCTATGCCAGATATTCTCATTCATATTCGGCTCCTCTCAATTCCCGCCTGGAAATTAAAATTTCCATATCAGGATATAAAGATCCATCACCGCTATATCTCTCTGCAGATGATCGCATCGAACCTTGCTAAAGAGAGCATTTTGATATATAAAGCTTCATGCCCCTGACCCAGTCGCCCAGCTCAAGAGAAGGAATGGACAAGCTTAAAACATATCCCTGCCCAGAGTTAGAGCGAAAAACTGGGGGATAAAATGGATCACGGTCAGGGCCATGATTATGTCTGCAGCGGCGAGAATGCCAGAACGACCATACCCATGAAGCCGAGGGGCGTGGCCGATTTGGTGGAGGACATGAGCAAAATGGGCTTTCAGGGAGGCCAGCTGGGAGCATCTCTCCAGATCTGGAAGAGGATGATGGAGGAGGATGTGACTATCTTACTGGGCCTGGCCGGGGCTATGGTCCCGGCGGGCCTCTCCGAGTTCATCGCCTACCTCATCGGGGAGAGGAAGATCGACTGCCTGGTGAGCACGGGAGCCAATCTCTTCCACGATTTATGCGAGGGGCTGGGAATTGTCCACTACCAGGGCAGCTCCTGCGCCGATGATGCCTACCTCAACCAGTGCAAGATCGACCGGATCTATGATGTGTTCGTATCCGAGATCGGGCTGCATAAGGGCGATATTTATATATCCGATTTTGTGAAGAGCCTCGATCTCTCCCGCCATTATACCTCCCGGGAGCTGATGTACCTGGTGGGGGAGAGTCTGCCGGAGACGACCATACTGGGGGCGGCTCACAGGGCCGATGTGCCCATATTCGTTCCGGCCATAGGGGACAGCTCCTGGGGCATAGGCATGGTCATGGCCATGCGCGAGGGGCACTCCATCATCATCGACGGCATCCGGGATGTGGATGAGATCACCCAGATAGTGGAGAGGTCGGCCAAGACCGGTGTCATCTACATCGGGGGAGGGGTGCCCAAGAATTTCATCCAGCAGACCGAGGTGGTGGCCGAGCTGGTGGGAGAGTACTCCGGAGGGCACAGTTATGCCATTCAATATACCGCCGACTCCCCCCACTGGGGCGGGCTGTCCGGCTGCACCTTTGAGGAGGCGGTCTCCTGGGGCAAGGTGAAAAAGGAGGCGAGCAAGGTCCAGGTCTTCTCCGATGCCACCATTACCGTGCCCCTGGTGGTGCAGGCCCTGCGGGAGTCGGGCTGCCAGAGAAAGAGGGTGCCGAGCTTCGAATGGAAGGAAGAGGGGCTCAAGCTGGAATATAAAAAATGCTGAGGCAAAACATAAAAGCAGCTTTAAAAAGATATAACGGACCAGGATACAGGCCCTCTTTCCGCTTTTTTATAATTGCTCGATTTCAATTAATTATCCGAACATTGCCCCCATGCCCGCTTCTGCCGCCTCTGCCTCCTCCCGGAAGGCCTGGAGCAGCTTCTCTCCCTCTTCGCCCTTCAGCTCTGTAGCCGCAGCCTCCGCCAGCAGCTTTGCCGCCTCCGCCGCCAGCTCATCCTTGGCCTTGATGTAGAGGCACATTCCATCCTTGTCCAGGCCCATAGCCTTGCACTCCCGGACAGTAGGCCCCAGCCTCTTCCAGAACTCCTCATCCAGCATCTTCTGCATCTCTTTGCTGTTATCCATGGGGTAAGTGTAAACCAGTTCCATTCTCCTGCATCTCCTATTCGATCTCTAGATCTTACAAATTCTTCAATGCCTTCTTCAGCATCTCCGTGCACTGATCCATGAGCGCCGCAGCCTGCTTTATATCCTCTGCCGCCTTGCGGCTCACAGCAGAAACCTGAGCCGCCCTCTCCCGGAAGGAGACGCTGTGGCTCTCATTGTGCTCAATCCAGTGCTCCAGAAGATGCTCTACCTCATGTGCTGTCAGTTCATGCTTGGATAAATCATGGCTGTGCATTGCAAACCACTCCTAGTAACTTCTCTTGACCATGTAATCGGCCAGCTGTAGGAGGGTGGCCCTGGCCTTGGACTGGGGCAGAACCTCTAAAGCCCTCTTGCCCTTCTCCACCATCTCCTCGGCCCGAGAGCGGGCATACTCTATCGATCCGCTCCTCTCCAGTGCGGCTATGGACTTCCCGATCTGCTCGGGTTTGGCATTCCTCTCTCCGAAGACGGGAACCTCCACGCCGTTGGCAAAGGCATGAATCATGATCAGTGTCTTCTTGGCCTCCGCCAGGTCTCCCCCTTGCCTCTTTCCCGATACGCTCTCCGGCGTCACCAGGTCTATCACATCATCCTGGAGCTGAAAGCCCATACCCGTCATCCTGCCGAACTCATCCATGGCGGAGACGACCTCAGGCGAAGCCCCGGCGAGAAGGGCTCCCATGCCCGCCGCCGCGCCGTAGAGGACGCCGGTCTTCTTCTCAATCATCTCCATATACTCCTCCACAGAGACGCGCTCTCTGGACTCGAACTCCATATCCAGCCACTGGCCCTCGCAGATGGCGGTACAGGTCCGGGAGAGCATATTCATGGCTCCCAGAAGCAGCTCCGTCCGAGCCTGGGTCAGTCCCAACACCTGAAAGGCCTTGGAGTAGAGGGTGTCACCGGCCAGAATGGCTCCCGACTGGCCCCAGAGCTTATGCACCGAGGGCCTGCCCCTTCTCACATCGGCATTGTCCATGATGTCATCATGGATGAGAGTGAAGTTATGGATCAGCTCAATTGATACCGCTGCCGGGGTCAACATGGAGGGATCTCCTCCCGCCGCCTCCCCTGCTAAGAGCAGCATGGCTGGCCGCAGCCTCTTTCCCCCCGCATCCACCAGATGCCGGCTGGCCTGGTAGAGCGGGCGCGGATGCTCCAGGGGCACCAGCTTTTCTATGGCCTCTGTCACCCTCAGTGCCCGGCTTTTCAGCTCAGCCTCGAGCTCTCCCTCCATCTTCTTCATCTCTGCCTCACCTCTCAATCCATCAAAAGCTCCTGACCGTTTCGCACCAGATGAATGTTGGATCCCAGGGAATAGCCCGTCTCCTCGGCCATCATCAGGTAGCTGCCGTGGGTGACCAGGTTTCCGTGGCTGGGTATGACATGCTCCGGCTGAATCATGCGCAGTAGCTCCCAGTGGTCCTCCCGGCAGGCGTGGCCGGATACATGGACGTTATCGTAAATCCTGCCACCCCTCATCTTGAGCTTGGTCACAACGGTGTGCCGGTTGGACTCATTGAGAGGCTGGGGAATGATGCCCGCCGAGAAAATAATCCGATCTCCGGAATCCACAATGTAATCGGTCTCCCCGTTGGCCACCCGGCTTAATATGGCTCCCGGCTCACCCTGGTGCCCGGTCATGATGGGAAGGTACTTGTCCTTGCCCTCGCTCATGATCCTCTTCAAGGCCTTGTCCACCGACTTGCGCCTTCCGAATACGGACACCTCGTTCTGCTGAGCATAGCCCGTGCGAACCGCCGTGCCCCAGTACTTCTCCATGGAACGTCCCAGGAGGATGGGCTTGCGACCCATCTTATGAGCCGCCTCGATTATAGCCCGGATGCGGGCGATGTGGGAGGAGAAAGTGGTGACCATGACCCCGGCCCGGGACTCCTCCGTGCCTATGAGCACATCCCATACCAGGTCCTTGGCTATCTTCTCCGAGGGGGTCTTTCCGGAGATGGCGGCATTGGTGGTCTCGGTGATCAGGGCCAAGACCCCTTGCTTGCCCAGGGCTCGCAGCCGGGCGAAGTCTGGAGGCTCGCCCAAAGTGGGAGACCGGTCGATCTTGAAATCGTTGGCATAGACGATTATGCCTTTGGGAGTATGGATGGCGGCGAAGACGCAGTCCACAATGCTGTGCTGCACCCGGATGAACTCCAGCTCGATATCCTCGGTTACAGCAAAGCGCTCTCCCGGATTCATGACATTGAGGGGATTTTTCACTCCAAATATCTTCTCCGACTTGATCTCCTGGTTGATCAGATCTGCGGTGAAGGGAGAAGCGATGATGGGGGCATGATACTTATGAGCCAGCTTGGAGATGGCTCCAATGTGATCCAGGTGGCCGTGGGTGCAGGCTATGGCCCTGACCTTTCCGTCCACGTTTTGCATGATGCTGTCATCAGGGATGGCTCCCATATTGATCAGGTCCTGGGCGTGAAGCGACTCCACATCGGTGTCCTCATGAATCTGAACCCGATCCAGGCGTATGCCCATATCCATTACCACAATATCTTTTCCTATCCTTATCGCCGTCATATTGCGGCCTATCTCATTGTAGCCGCCCACAGCGATTATAGCAATATCCTTCATCTTGACAACTCTCTATAAATTGAAAATTTATTCATATCAAAGCCCCTGGCCTCCAGCCACTCTCTGGTCCTTCCTAGAACCACGAGAGGCGCCAGGCCAAGCTGCCTCAAATCTTCCGATCCGGTGAGAAACATGGCCGTCCTTAAAGCCCGGATGTAAGAGCGGGCTGTCCGGACCACCTCATCCCTGCCCTCTGAGGCGGGACGGAGAAAGGGAAGTGAGGCCCCTGCCAGGCCCGCTCCCAGGGCCAGGCTTCTGGCCACATCTAGGCCGCTCCTGATCCCTCCCGAGGAGATGACATAGGCTCCCGCCGATCGGCACTCTACTATGCTTGCCGGTGTGGGAATGCCCCAGGACTCCATCAGCCGTCCCATCTCTTCCAGGTCATCGTCTTTCGTCTCTGCCGCCCGAAAGGCCTCTACTCCCGCCCAGGAGAGCCCTCCTGTGCCGGAGACATCTATCATCTTCACCCCGGCGGATACCAGATCGGAGGCCACCTCCCTGCTGATGCCCGCTCCGGTCTCCTTGACCATTATGGGCACCGGCCCTTTCGCCGCTGACTTGATTGCATCCAGCACACCTGCTCCATCCCTGTCTCCCTCCGGCTGTATGCTCTCCTGCAGGAAGTTGAGATGTATAGCTATGGCATCGGCATCGATCATCTCCGCCAGCTTCTCTATTATCTCCGGGCCGCTTCTCTTGAGCTGCACCGCTCCGATGTTGCCTATAACCGGAACATCAGGAGCAGCATCTCTCACCACAGAGAAGGTCTCCTCCAGAGCTCTATCTTCCAGGGCCGCTCTCTGCGAGCCCACACCGATGGCTATGCCCGTCTCTGAAGCCGCCTGGCCCAGGCGCAGGTTGATCTCCTTGGTGGCGGGATGGCCCCCGGTCATGGCACAGATCATGAGCGGCGCAGCAAGCTCTTTTCCCAAAAAGCGGCAGGTTGTGTCTATATCGATCTCGTCTATCTCCGGCAGGGCTCTATGAAGCAATACTATATCCTCAAAAGGCCGGCCAGTTGTCTCCACCTTCTGGTTCAGGCAGATTCTGATATGGTCGAGCTTGCGACTGGATGTGCTCATTTCGACCTCACGATTCTGGTTCCCACTCTCTCACCTTTCAAGGCCCGGGTGATATTTCCTTCCTTTCCGGCATGGAATATCACCGACTCCGTGCCCCGGTCGGCCAGCTCCAGCAGCTCCAAGAGCTTGCCTCTCATTCCACCGGTCACATCCACCCCGGCGCTTGTTCCGATATCGTCCTCAAACCTCACGAGATCGTCCCTTTTGATCTCTGCCAGAGGGCGACCGGAGACCAGAACACCATCCACATTGCTGCCCACAGCCACAGTCTCGGATTGGAGCTTGCCGGCCAGATATGCTATCAGTTGATCCCCGGAGACTATTGATGCACCCATTGAGGCGTCCATGGCCACATCGCCATGCAAAACCGGCATTATCCCCTCGGCAATCATCTTTTTTATCGGATCCAAAAAGAAGCTCTCAATTCTGCCCTGACGGAGCATGGCTGTCGAGAGTGGATGGACCGGCAGGCACTCGACGCCAGCCCGGCCTAAAGACTCCACAACCATCTCACAGAGCCTGGCTACGGAGAGATGAGTCTGGCGCAGCCCCTCCGGGCTGAAATTCTGGGGCAGGCCGTATCTTTTGGCCGGAATATGGCCGAATGATCCTGCTCCATGAACCAGCACCAGGTCTTCCGGGCGGGTGGCTATCTCGGCGGCAATGCGGTCGATCTCTTCCGGGCGGGCGGCAAGAGGCCGACTCTTGTCGGTCAATATGCTTCCCCCGATCTTGAGGATCCTGGTCATGNNAATGCCTCCCTCTCCAGGCGAACCCCTTCCTGTCCCGTGGTTGTGGCGAAGGGCCTTCCTCCCGCCTGCCTTATGGCCGTCATCAGGGGCTCCTTTCCTGCCGGTCCGGGAATGGCAATCATGCAGCCCCCTCCGCCCGCTCCGGTGATCTTGGCTCCCAGTGCCCCGCCTGCGCCGCGGCTGGCGTAGACCAGCTCACATAGCTCCCGGGAGCCCACTCCGATCGCCTCCAGCAGGCCGTGGTTTATGTTCATAAGCTGTCCTAATTCTGCTTTATTCTGATCTGCCATCAGTGGCTGGGCCCGGTCGGAGATCATGCCTATAGCCTGAAATATGCCATCGATCAGCTCGGGATACTTCTTCTTCAGCTTCTGAACCTTCTCCACCTCAGACCTGGTGCTATGGGGCACTCCGGTATAGCCAACCACCAGCTCCATAGGAGGGAGATCCAGCGGCGAGATCTGGCTTGAGATCTTCAGGTAGCCGCCGTATGTGGCCAGAGCAGTGTCTGTAGGGCTGGCCAGGCCATCCTGGACCTCTCTCTCCAGCCGAAAGGAGAGGTCTGCGATCTTTTTTAAGGACAGGCTGATTCCCTGGTGACGGCTGATGGCCATCACCGCTGATACAACGATTGCTGCTGATGACCCCAGGCCGGCTGATGCAGGCAGGGAAGACTTTATATTTACCTCTATATCATGAGCCTCGAATTCCTGGAGCACAGCTGAGATATAACGAACCGCATGAGCGGCCTGGGACGAGAAGAGCCGACCTGACTGCAAATCGATGGAAAAGCCCTTGAGCATGAGGTCTTCTGTGGTTATCACAATCCCACCGGGCCGGTCCTGCACCGAGACTGATGCCCTGAGGTCAATTGCCCCCCCCAGGGCAGTAGCGCCGGAGACGACGGCATGCTCTCCGAAAAGTATTATCTTGCCGGGAGCCGATGCCGTGGTCAATGGATGGCCTCCTTCAGGAGAAGACAACCGCCCCGTACCCGACCACCTGATGGCGGTCGCCGCTCACATCTCCGCTGGTGGCATAGGCCAGAAGTCTGCCGGCTTTGGCTCCCATTGCCATGGAGGCAGTGATTGTGGCAGCTATGGGACCATAGCCGCAGGCTGTGGCATCGTAGCGGCGAACTCTGTTGTAAAGCTCTGGCACATCCATATTCAAAATGGCTTCCAGAAGCTTAGCATCTACCGATCTTGCCCTCTCCTGAGGCTCATAATGAGTAAAATCGCTGCTGGCAATGATAATGCATCGGCGGTCGATTCTCTTTGCTGCACTGGATATCTCCCGGCCCACCTCCGAAGCAGTCTCTTCATCCTGCAGTCCCATGCATATGGGAAGGATCTTGAAGCCTGAAAACCGCCTCTGGAGAAAGGGCAATTGAACCTCGATGGAATGCTCGTAGATATGAGCAGTCTCATCATGATCTATGATGCTGCCAGCCAGGGCGTCGGCCATCTCTCCATCCGTCTCTACGACGCCCAGGGGGGTTTTCCATGAGTCCCGGGATAGGGCTACAGGAGAGCCCATGCCGTGGTGATTGGGCCCAATTATCACAAACGTATCCGCTTTAGGCAGGCAAGAATAAACTGCAGCCGCCACATGTCCTGAATAAATATACCCGGCATGAGGAACCACTGCTCCCAGAACGGCAATCTCGCTTTCCGGGTGCAGCATGCCGTCCAGCTGATGCTCCAGCTCCGCTCCACTGCCTGGATAGAACTGACCGGCAACAGCTGCAGGCCGCATGGATCTAAAACTCCATCTCGAAGTCGGAGATAGTGTACTTGAACCTGTCCTCTTCGCCCCTCTCCCGCATGACCTGGCGGGCCAGGAGCCAGTAGATCAGGGTCAGAGCTTTTCTGCCTTTGTTGTTGGTGGGTATGACCAGGTCCACATTGGAGGTCATGTTGTTGGTATCGCAAAGGGCGATCACCGGTATGCCCACATCCACCGCCTCATTGACCGCCTGGGCATCGCCGCTGGGATCGGTGGCAATGAGGACATCGGGTTCGATGAATCCCCGGAAGGCGGGATTGGTCAGGGTGTTGGGCACAAAGCGGCCTACATTGGCCCCTGCCCCTATGGACTTGGCCAGCATGGTGGCCGGCCTCTGGCCGTACTGTCTGGCCGATACCACCAGGATATTGGCCGGATCATATTTGGCCAGGAACTTGGCCGCCAGTCGGATGCGCTTGTCCGTCGACTGTACATCCAGAACGTAAAGCCCGTCCGTTCTAACCCGGTAAATATAGGGCATCATGTCATTTGTCTTAGCTTGAGTACCTATGTGCACGCCAGCGGCAAGATACTCGTCGATCGGTATGAGAGTCTCATACTCTCCGGATACCGTCATTACCTCATCTTCTTCCAACTAATTC
>DAWB01000138.1:10458-10602 GCA_002505805.1 Methanosaeta sp. UBA80
TCTAGCGCTATTTCGAGAGGGTCGGTATTAATGGTATCGATCAACACTGGAGCGCCCATGAAGATCTGTAAAGCCCGTGCTCCTATTATGCGTGCACGTTCATATCTGGTATATTTATCACCCTTCAAATAGCCACCTCAAAAG
>DAWB01000098.1 GCA_002505805.1 Methanosaeta sp. UBA80
TCAAGGTCTGGGACCTGGAGACGAGCAGGTGCAGGGCAACACTCGAAGGCCACACTAGCTTTGTCCTTGGCGTGGCCATCACCCCCAATGGCAAGACGATCATATCCGGTTCAGAAGACAGTACGCTCAAGGTCTGGGACCTGGAGACGAGCAGGTGTAGGGCAACACTCGAAGGCCATACCAGCTCCGTCTATAGCGTGGCCATCACTCCCGATGGCAAGACAGTTGTATCCGGTTCATCCGACTGTACGCTCAAGGTCTGGGATCTGGAGACGGGCTGGTGCAGGGCAACACTCGAAGGCCATACCGGCTCCGTCAGAGGCGTGGCCGTCACTTCTGATGGCAAGACGGTCGTATCCGGTTCATTCGACAGTACGCTCAGGGTCTGGGACCTTCACCTCACCACAATGCCCGGCCAAGTAATAGAGCCAGGCGCCCACTATGTCAACGCCAAGGTGGTCCTGGTGGGCGACACGGGCGTAGGCAAGACCGGCCTGAGCCTGGTGTTGAACAACAAACCATTCGAGGCCACGGACTCGACTCCCGGCAGGCGGGTCTGGACCCTTGATTCAAGCGAGGTGAAGATCAGCGACGATGTCACTCAGACCCGAGAGACGCTGCTCTGGGATCTGGCCGGACAGCCCGGCTATCGCGTCATTCACCAACTTCACCTCAATGAGGTGGCCGTGGCCCTGGTGGTCTTCGATGCACGAAGCGAAACCGATCCCCTCGCGGGAGTGCGGCACTGGGAGCGGGCTTTGCGCCTGGCGCAGCAGAGGCAGGGCTCATCCTGCATTCCCATGAAGAAATACCTGGTCTCCGCCCGCAATGACCGAGGCGGAGTATCCATTGGTGAAGATAGATTAAAGACTGTCCTCAAAGATTTCGGCTTTGACGGCTATTTCAAGACCAGCGCCAAGGAAGGCTGGGAGATAAAGGATCTGAAGGAGGCCATCGAGCAGGCCATTCCCTGGGAAGAGCTGCCGGCAATCTCCTCCTCTCAATTATTCGCTGACATCAAGTCATTCCTGCTAGATGTGAAAAAGACCGGATTGCTTCTGGCACCAGAGAGCCAGCTTTACAATGATTTTGCCTTTCAGCATCCCGATAAGGCTGCAAAGGTGGCAAACCTGCGGGACCAGTTCGATACATGCATCGGGCGGCTGCAAAACCGGGATCTCATACGACGATTGACATTCGGAGGCTACGTTCTGCTCCAGCCTGAGCTTCTGGACGCCTACGCCTCGGCAATGGTCATCACCGCCAAGGAGGAGCCGGATGGTCTCGGATCCATGGCAGAAGAAGTAGCTCTGAAAGGCAAATTCTTTGTGCCGAAGGAGCAGAAGGTCTCCGACCCAGGCCAGGAGCAGCTGCTGCTACACGCTACTGTGGAGGAGCTCGTCCTCCACGACCTGGCGCTACGAGAGAATGCAGACGACGGGCGCTACCTGGTCTTCCCCTCCCAGTTCAACCGGGACTACGAAGATGCACCTGAACCCAAAGGCAAAGCTGTCGCCATAACCTTCGACGGGCCGGTGCAGAGCATTTATGCTACTTTAGCCGTGCGCCTCGGCCATAGCGGCCTATTCACCACCGGCCGGGCGGAGATGTGGCGCAACGCCGCCATCTTTACCGCCAAGGCGGGCGGAAAGTGCGGGATCTTCCTGCAGGAATTTCCTGAGGCTCGGGGACGCTTGATTCTCTTCTTCGATGATGTAGCATCCATTGAGACCCGGTTTCACTTTGAGGAATACGTTCTCGCCCATGCTAAGCGCAAAGCGCTGGATGGCACTGTAGAACTTGTTCGGTTCTTTGTATGCTCTAATGCCCACCCAGTGCCCGATGAATACGTGAAGCTTCTGCTAGGTCAAGGAAAGAAGGAATTTGCCTGTCCCTGCGGGGCAATTGTGTCGTTGGCCGAGCCTAAAGAGCGCATTCACTTTGAGTCAAAAGTTGAGGCCATGGACAGATCCGCCGACCGGCATAGGGACTTCGATGCCTTCGTGGTCTCGGCTAAGGGCGAGATGAGCACCAATAGCTTCCGAGAATGGGCCGGAGGCGAGCGGGTCACTCTAGCCATTGTTTTCACCGATGTAGTCGGCTCAACCTCGCTGGGAGTGCAGCTCAGAGATGAGGCCATGAATGAGGTCAGGCGAGCACATTTTGCCCAGAGCCACAAGCTGATTGAGAGATTCAATGGTCGGGAGATCAAGAATCTGGGCGATGGCTTCATGGCCGCATTCAAGTCCGCAGACGCAGCCTTGAATTATGCCCTGGCATTAGAAAAGGACACTGGCCATCCCCAGATAAAGATCCGGGCAGGCATTCACATCGGGCCAATGCAGGTGGAGGAAGGGGATGTCTTCGGTGATACGGTTAATTTCGCCGCCCGGGTGATTGGATTCGGAGGGGCCAAAGGCAAGGAGATATGCCTGAGCGATAGAGCCAAAAAAGACATCGATGGGCTGGGTTCCGCTCAACATAAGGAGCTGCAATGGGATCCGCATGAAGGCGTTGCATTAAAAGGCTACCCAGGAACATTTACGCTCTGGTCATTGCGGAAGAAATAGTTGCTGAAAGATACGAGGACTGCCTATAAGTGCTGGCATTATCAGGAAAGGCTGACCTCGCATCCCTTCGACAGATCTTTTTTCAGCTTATCTCCACCTCCGCCCCCAGTCCCTTCATCTCTGGGAAGAATCCAGGATAGGACACATCCACCGACTCTGCCGTATCGATCTCTGTGTCCCCGGCCACCATTCCGGCCACGGCCAGGGCCATGACAATTCTGTGATCGTGATGGCCGTGCACCTTGGCCCCATGAAGATTGCCGCCTGTGATCTCCAGGCCATCCGGCCTCTCCCGAATGTCCGCTCCCATCTTTGAGAGCTCCAGGGCTATGGCATGCAGCCGGTCCGTCTCCTTATGGCGGACGTGCTCGGCATTGAAAATTGTGGTTTTGCCCTGTGCCATGGCTCCCATCACGGCAATGGTGGGAACCAGATCCGGCGTCCGGCCGGCATCCACATCCACTCCTTTTAGCTCTCCGCCTTTGACCCTCAGGTCGCCATTCTCCCTGTCCCAGGATACCTCTGCCCCCATGCGGCGCAGGATGTCGATGATCGCCGAGTCTCCCTGCCGGGAGGGCAGCATTCCCCGGACAGTCACCTCGCTACCGGTAACAGCAGCGGCAGCCATGGGGTAAGAGGAAGAGGAGAAGTCGCCGGGAATGGTGTAGCCCTTCAGGTGGAAGCTCTGGCCTGCCGGCACAATAAATTCCCTAGTCCCCGCCTCTATTCTTATCCCTGCCTCGGCCAGCATGTCCATGGTCATCTCTGCATAGGGCCGGGACTTGAGCTCACCATCGATCACAATTCTGGTATCCTGTTCCGACAGGGGTGAAGCGATGAGCAGAGCGGAGAGGAACTGGGAGCTTACACTCCCATTCAGATGGGCTGTGCCCCCCTTCATTTTTCCCCGCACCACCAGGGGAGCTTTTCCATTATTGCGTATGGAGAAAGCCTGGGCCCCGAGATCAGAGAGGCAGCTTAAGAGCGGCTCATTGGGCCGGCTGCGGATGGAGGCGTCTCCAGTGAGAACCGCTCCTTCCGTAAGGGCGGCTACGGCAGAGCAAAATCGCAGGGTGGTGCCAGAGTTGAGCACATTGATGACATCCTCTGGGGTCTTTGGCCGGTCGGCCACACCGCTGATCCTTACCTCATGATCAACATCGATTTCCGCCCCAAAGGCCTGGCTGGCGGTGATGGTGGCCCTGGTATCAGCCGAGAGGAGGGGACGCTTGATGCTCCCCCCTGGACCCAAGGAGGTTATGAGAACGGCGCGGTGGGTGTAGCTCTTGGATGGTGAGGCATAGAGCGCACCGGAGAGGCGAGAGCGCTGGACTCTGGCAATCATGATTCGAGGATAGCTGAAGAAGTATAAGAAATGTGTGCTATGATATGTCTTGACATGGCATCAAAATACCGCCACGCCATATGGATAAAATTAATATAATAGCATTTACTATAACAATAATCCAAGCATTCAAATAGGCTGGGAAGTGTGGAGGGAAAATCAATGGCTGAGACAAGAAATTTTGCCCTGAGGGATGATAAGGGCAATGAGATTGGGGTATTCACCGGAAAGCAACCGAGGCAGGCGGCATTAAAGGCAGCCAACCGGGGCATTACAGATATCAGGCTTCGAGAGCGAGGGACGAAGAAGATACACATATTCGAAGGCATGAGGGTCCAGGTGGCAAAGCCCAAGGGAGCACCGGCTTGGATGCCGGATAAGATCTGGAAGCCGAAGGTAAAAAAGGTGAGTATGGAAAAACTGGAAGAGATTTAAACTTCAGCTCATCTCAAATTACATTTTTTATCAATGATCTGCAAGATATCCTGCACTGATACTCTGGCAGCAATGCGCTTTCATGATGGGGTCAGCCAGGGCTAAAAAAATCAATTCGATTGGATTAAATATTCTCCGCTTGAAGGCTGACCACCCAATATAACATTTTTTATTTAATATTTTTTAATTTTTTAAAAATTGGCATAAGGCCATAGGAGAAGAGATCCACAAGACGGTTCTTTGAAAATAAGAAAATCGGGCAATCTTGCCAAAAACTAGACTCTCTCAAAGAGCTCCTGGAACCGTCGAATCTGACTCCTTACATCATCTTCCGCCACTACACAGGATATGGCGCATAGGCCATCCGCTCCTGCCTGGACAACCTCCGGAGCATTGGAATGATTGATGCCGCCGATGGCGATAAGGGGCAGGCTCACCCGCTCTCTGATCTCCTCTATAAGCCTAATGCCCGCCGGCTTTCCAGCGTCAGGCTTGGTGGCGGTCTGATAGATAGGGGAGACCCCCAGATAGTCAGCTCCCTCTCTCTCCGCCTGGAGAGCTTCGACCAGGCTGTGCACCGTGACCCCGATCATCTTCCCCCGCCCAAGTAGTCTCCTGGTTTTAGAGCAGGGCATATCCGTCTGTCCCACATGGACCCCGTCCGCTCCCACGGCCATTGCCACATCCAGCCGGTCGTTGATCAGAAAAAGGCTGCCCGCATCCCGGCAGATCTGAGCCAGCACCAGGGCCTCCTGATACATCTCCCGGGTCTCAGCATTCTTATTGCGATATTGGATAGTCTCAACCCCGCAGGATACGGCGGCAAGAACATCGCTTCTGTTCCCTGCCCGGCTCAGCTTGCTATCGGTTATGAAGTAGTATCCTTTCATCTCTATATCCTGAGTAAGCTCAAATGCGGTTTGAATACAGGCATCTATTGTGATTTGTAGATATTGGTAAGAAAATGATCTTCTCTGATGAATGGGCGATGAATTGTACTGTGATCCGGTCTGATATTGATTCCCGGATCATTTCGTTTTACCTCAATTTTTCGCATACCTCAGAAGGATTTATGATTTGAACCGGCTCTATGATTATGTTTGATATTGCCGTAGCAATACCGCGATCCATAGTATTAATGGCGGTAACCGAGATGTCTCTGACAATTATATTCAAATTATTGCTTTGAACATAAGAGGGATTTGATTTATTAGCCAATCCTTTATCCATGCCGGAGGCGATCGCAGCGTCAACTTCATTTTTCATTTCTCCAGAGTCCTCATTCGAATCCATATCACTACCATTCTCCTCCTCAATTCCCTGGATCCCAATATTCATGGAGTTGGTCTGATCAAGACCCCGGCTCGCCTGAACATCTCCATATTCGATAGTTCTTTTTATCTCGGAATTTATTGCTTTTATATCCCGCACCTGCGCTTTGGAATCCGCCCCTGACATGGAAATCTGCTCATTGACCGGAGAGACAAACATTACAGGAAAGAGGGATGGTAGATTGGCTTTCGGGAAGAGAAATATGGACTCGGGACGCGCATCTACAAAATTATCCTTGAAGAGGCTGAAGTTTGACTGAAGATCCCTATACTCATTTATGGCGTCTGATGCATCTGAAGCCTGATACAGAGGTATACTTAAGATAAGGCAAAAAGAGATAAAAAGAACTTTGCCGGCATGAGACTCATCCATCACTGCTCTAATCCCCTCGATCATTTCTCGCTACCCCAATCTGGCATCATATCTGGACATGCACGTATTTATTTTTTTCTAATAATAAATTCTGATAATAATATAATTAAAAATAAATGGTAAAATTTAGTTGATATATTTTGTATTTTAAAATTATGCAAGGAAATTGATCGGAGCAGCTTTTATCTTCTAGTGAGCCACATCCATTTTCTGATGCGCCTGATAGAGATATTCCAGTCCATACAGGGTGAGGGGCCGGCAATGGGGAGGCCTGCTACCTTTGTAAGACTGGCCGGATGCAATCTCTCCTGCCAAGGCTGCGATACGGACGGGAAATCATCCTTCCAGATATCCCTTTCCGATCTGGCAGGCAGAGTCAGGGGAAGGAAGGTGGTGATCACAGGAGGCGAGCCCACCATGCAGATGGAGCAGCTATGTCAGTTGATCGAACTGCTGCACGACAGGGGAAAGGAGATCGATATCGAGAGCAACGGCACCAATCCCATACCCGGGAGAACTCTGGATCTGATTCATTATGCCGTGATCAGCCCCAAGAGAGGATCGCAATTTCATCTGGACTATTGGCGCACAAAAGAGAACGCCCATATCAAGTTCGTTCTGGGAAAGGCACCCTGGTGCTGGACATCAGATTTCTTGCAGCCGATGCTTCCCGCTCTGAATAAAGAGAGGGTCTGGATCATGGCCTATGGCACGGACATGGATATGCAGGGGGCGAGAGAGGCCTGGGATCTGGCCATGCAGATGGGCGTAAACTACTCCGATCGGCTTCACATCCGGCTCTGCAGGAGATAACCTAGGCCAATCTGCTGCCATGCCCTCTGGGATGGAAGCTCTGGTATACCAATATCCCTATTTTCTCTGCAGTTTCTCTATCTGCAGATCGATCTCAGAGAGGAGGGAAAATGTGCTCTCTTTGTAGTCATCAAAAGAGTCCTCTGGCGCATGTAGCCCGTCCCTGACCAAAACCCTGACCCTATAGTCTCCAGGGGCTTGGTCGCCGGAGGGCCAAATCCAGGTGGGAGACGTCGACCAGCCGGTCATATCCCGGCTGTTGAGCAGAAATTTATAGAATATCTGGTCGCCCTCCCTATCCGCCGCCCCGGCGGTCCAGGCAACAGTCGCCCCCTGGGCTTGAGGGCTGGCAATATCGGACAGAAGGGAAGCTAAAATGGGCGGATGGTTGGCAGCAGAGATCTCAAACGCAGCCTCTTTATAGCTGTCGAAGTCGCCGCTCGAAGCATGCTTTCCGTCTCTGGCCTGGGCGGTTATGGAGTGGATTCCTGGCTGAATCGATGAGGTCTCCCAGGCCCAGGAGCTGGCTGTGGACCATTCCCCTGCCGGCTGGCCGTCTATCAAAAATCGATAGTAAATGGTATCACCATCCGGATCCAGGCCGGCTGCGCTCCAATTCACCACCGAGCCCTGGGGCTGGGGGCTGGCCCGGTCAGCCAGAAGCTCTGAGATCTCAGGGATGCTATTGGAGGGCGTCAGAACGAATATTCTCTCCAGGGAGCTGTCAAAGGAGTTCAGGGAGGCATTCTCTTCGTCCCTGGCCAGAACGGAGATCGCATACTCGCCAGGGCTTTCAGATGAAGTATTCCAGTTCCAGGCCGGGGAGGCAGACCAGCCTCTTGCCTCCTGACCGTTCTTTAAAAACCGGTAATAAACCGCATCGTTATCCGGATCGATGGCGCTGGCAGTCCAGTTTATACTGCCTCCCCGCTGCATGGGGCTACTGGCATCAGAGATCAGATCCTTTAAAGTCGGCGGCTGGTTGAGGGAAGCGAGAGCAAAGCTGCTGTTGATCATATGATCAAATGAGCTTTCAGAAGCGTGATTTCCGTCCCGGACCAAGACGCTGATCTCATAATTGCCGGGGGAGAGGCCAGAGGTAGGCCAGATCCAGCTGCCTATCCTGGACCAATTATTTGCCTCTCGGCCGCTCACCAGGAATTTGTAGAAGAGCCTGTCTCCCTCATGATCAGTGGCTTTTGCCCTCCAGAATATGGCCGTCCCCGGCGGCTGGGGGCTGGCCCGGTCCGGGATGAGAGCCTCCAGAATGGGAGGACGATTGACATCGCTGGCATCAGAGCTGGCATTATCCAGGGCCGCCTTCCCCCGTTCTACATCCAGAGGGGCAGAAGACGACGCCATATCAGTTGCCTCCGGCAGAGAAAATGCCCTAGCGGCTTGCACTGCCGTATCCGATGCATTTGCCTCGGGATTTATCTCCACCTCATCTGGCTGGCCCTCCTCCAGGCTCTCATTAGAGGATTGGCTGACTGATGGAGCCATCGCCATGCCGTCCTCTCCTGCAGCCTGCATATCGCCTGACGGTGGAGCCCCGGTGGAATTGTCGCTCTGATTGGAGTGATCCGGAGAACTCTGATTTGAGGCATCTGCAATCGCCGTGAGGTTATTCTCGGCATCTATACCATTAGAGGCGGGACCANNAGGCTCCCGCGGCTCTTCTGCTGGAGCCATAGTCTCTTTCTTGCTCTGAGGCTTGCTGCTGGCCTCTTTGCTGCTGCCGCTACCGCCGCCCCCTCCCCCTCCGGAAAAGAACATCTCTCTGCCGCGTCCCGATATCTCGCCGGTGGTATTGTTTGCAGAAGACGAATCAGTGGCATTGAGGGCGGTGGTATGGAGTCCACTGGAGCCATTAAGGCGGACGGACGGGCTTTGAGCCTCCTGCGAGCTGGAGGCATTGGCAGCGGGATCAACCTGGGGCCGGTCCTCTTTTGCCAGAGTGAAAAGCGCCCCGTCTTTGCTGACGGGAAGATCGGGCAAAGGCTCATGAAAGCGGGAGGAGATGGTTCCCCAGGAGATATGCTGCGGCCCAAAAGACAGGGCCATGGAGGCAATCAAAAAAGCGGCCAGGAGCAGAATGGCATAGGCCGCCCGACGACCGGATAGGCTTCTCTGACGGGATGCATTGGGACCTGGCCTTAGCCCGCTTCTGGGCAGCAGAAAGAATCTCCTGTTGCGAGGCAGATCAGACCAGCGCATATAGGCCATGGCCAATAAGAATAAGGATAGAATTGATAGGAGAGTGGCCAAGGAGCTGCTCTCCAGACCTCGAGGCGTGACCCAGAGGACCAGTCCCAGAAGCCCGGCCAAAAAAATTGATGCGGCAAGGCTCAAAACCGCTCGCCCACGTAGGCTGAGCTCGCCCTTACCGGGATAGGCCCAGAGCAGGGCAAGGTATCCCGGCACAGGCAAGACCAGGATCAGGGCGAGAGCGGAAGGAATTCCCTTCAAGGACGGGATGGAAAGATGCGCCAGGGCCAAGGCTATAATGGATATCAGCAAACAGACTATCAGGTGCTGCGGCGCTGGCCAGACCAACCTCAACTCTCTTCCATCTCCTCCCCGAATAATGGATAGAGCTTCATATCTTCAGGGCGATAAAACCTTTTTCCTGGTTTTGGCCAAGCCGGATTTGGCCAAGAAGCAATTTTCTTCAATCCACCTCGAGCTCTATTCCCACCGGACAATGATCCGCTCCCATGACCTCTTTGAGTATGAATGCCGATTGCACTGACTCTACCAGATTTTGGCTGACAAAGAAGTAGTCTATTCTCCAGCCCACATTCCTCTCCCGGGCCCGGGTTTTCAGATCCCACCAGGAGTAGTTTTCCGGCTCTGGGTGAAATATGCGGAAGGTGTCCACAAAGCCCCTCTCCACCAGCCGGTCCATCCAGGCCCTCTCCTCCGGCAGAAATCCGGATATCTTCTCATTGGCTTTGGGCCGGGCCAGGTCTATCTCCTTGTGAGCGGTATTCAGGTCGCCGCAGACCACAATCCTCTTTCCCTGGCGGCAGAACCGGTCGATGTGCTCCAGGAAGAGATCATAAAAGTGCAGCTTATAAGCCAGCCGCTCTGCGGACGCCTTGCCGTTGGGAAAGTAGACGTTGTAAAGCAATAAATGGCCGAAGTCGGCGACTATGGCCCGGCTCTCATCCTCCAGACCCGGCAACTCCAGGCTGCTTTTCACCGCAAGGGGCGGATTTTTAGTGAAAAGGGCCACCCCGTCCCGGCCTTTCCGAGGACCGAAGGCGAAGTAGGAATGGTATCCGGGCAGGCTTTTCACCTGCTCCGGCAGCTGATCCTCAGCCACCTTGGTCTCCTGGAGGCAGAGCACATCAGGGCTGTCCTTGATCATCCAATCAATAAAGCCTTTCTTGAGAGCGGCCCTCAGGCCATTGACATTCCAGGATAACAGTCTCAGGTTGGTCATAACAGATCCGACTCCATCTGCAAATTATAGCCATCTCCGATCTGAGACCTGCTCTCTTTAATAGATTTCACCCTTCTATTCACCATCCTCTCCTAAGCTCCATCCAGATATTGACAAATGCAACGCTGATCAGGTTCAGGGTAGTGGCTGCAATCCAGATCCGGACCTCCAGCCAGCTGAGATGAGATATCCAGCCGGACCAAAGAACGATGCTGATGATGGAGAACGAGGCCAAGGTGTCGACGGCCAGAAAGAGCTTTGGCCGCCCCATGAGCCTTCCCGCCTGGGCTACGATGCAGTATTCGATAGGAGAAGCCCGGCCGGCCAGATGGAAGGCGATCCGGGCCAGGTTCATAAAGAGATCTATCAGGGCCCAGGCCATGACCAGCCCGCCAAAAGCAGAAAGGATGGCAGAGGCCTGGGCCCCGCCGCCGGCCCGCCAGCAGAGCAGGCCGAAGAGCATCTTGAAAGCGCAAAAAGGCAGGCCAATGGTCAGAGCCTGAAAGGCGGGAGTGGTAAAAAAGCTCTCTTCAATGGCCTCCTTCGCCCCTCTCTCCTGCTCCGCCATCAGCTCTACCCGCTCCAGCCCATCCAGCCCATTCGCCGAGGTCTATCCTACCTTATATCCTGCTTTTTCGATTGCCTCTTGCAGGTCCTTTCTGGCCAGCTTGCTGGGATCATATCTCACACGGGCAGTCTTCGCTGCCAGATCCACCTCCGCCGATGATACTCCATCCAGGCTCCCCAGAGCCGCTTCCACTGCCGCCTTGCATCCACCGCAAGCCATGCCCAGAACCTTGAGCTGTACTTCTTCCTTTTTCAATTCAGACATATCTATCCCATCCCCATACGTATGTGCTTTGTCTCCATATAGGCCTCCAGCCCCCAGCGGCCCAGCTCCCGGCCGACGCCGCTCTCCTTCCAGCCGCCGAAGGGAGCTTGCAGGTCCACCACATTGTTGACATTGACCCCGATGCCCCCCGCCTCCAGTCCCTCCGCCGCCTTAAGAGCGGTCTTGAGGTCGCTGGTGAAGATATAGGCGGCCAGGCCGTAGGGGCTGTCGTTGGCCAGGGATATGGCCTCCTCCAGGCTCTTGAATTTCATCAATGGCGCTACCGGGCCGAAGGTCTCCTCCCGCATCACCTTCATCTTATGGTCTGCCCGGCAGAGCACCGTGGGAAGGAAGAAGTAGCCTTTCTCATAGGCCTCCCCCTCCGGATCCCTGCCGCCAAAGAGCAGCTCTGCTCCCTTCTCCATGGCATCGGCCACATGCTCTCTGGTCTTATCCCTCTGAGCCCGGCTGAACATGGGGCCCAGATCCACATCCGGATCCAGGCCGTTGCCGATCTTGAACCGCTCAGCCTGGCGGACGAGCTCGTCGGTAAAGGCCTCGGCCACCTCATCCGCCACATAAATACGGTTGACGCTGATGCAGATCTGCNNTCTGCCCCATATTGGAAAAAGCCCTCTGGGCAGCGGATGCTGCGGCAGCCTTTATGTCCGCATCGGCGCAGACGATGAAGGGAGACTGGCCGCCCAGCTCCAGGGAGATCCTTTTTATGTGGGCGGCGGCTGCGGCCATGATCCATCTCCCCGTGGCTGTCTCTCCGGTAAAGGCGATCTTGCGGGAGATGGGGCTTTCCACCAGCTCGGCCCCCACCTCTCCCCCCGGACCATGCACCACATTGGCCGCTCCGGCAGGCAGGCCGGCACTGCATACCGTCCGAACGAACTCTGTGGCCGCCAGGGGAGCCAGACTGGGGGGCTTGGCCACGAATGTGCAGCCAGCCGCCAGGCAGGGAGCCACCTTCCAGGCCAGGAGGTCCACGGGATAATTCCAGGGGGTGATCAGGGCGGCGACCCCTATAGGCTGGCGCAGTACTATGCTCCGGCTGCGCGGGCCCGTTATCCATTCCCCATAGTTTCTCTTTCCCTCCTCGGCGTAATAGTCCAGCACATCCGCCGAGGAGAGGACCTCGGTTCTGGCGAACTTGAGGGGCTTGCCCTGCTCCAGGGTGAGAAGCCGGGCTATCCTTTCAGAGCTGTCCCGGACCCTGGCTGCCGCCTCATGCAGGATCTCCCCCCTCTTCTGGCTTGATTCCGCCGACCAGAGGGGAAAGGCCCTTTCTGCCGCCTTGAGGGCGAGCCGGGCAGCCTGACGCCTGCCCACGGCGACCTCTGCCACAGCCTCCTGGTTGGCCGGATTGTAGATCACCGCCCTTCTGCCGCTTCCCTCCTCCAGGGGCAAGTCCTGCCCGTCGATGAGCATCTGGGATTGGAACATGAGATCTCATTGTCTGCGGCGGCAGATAACCTTTGCTTCGGGAGCCACACTTCGGGGCGTTAGGGGCGTGTAGAGTCCCGAAACTCTTGAC
>DAWB01000177.1:0-5369 GCA_002505805.1 Methanosaeta sp. UBA80
TTTAATTACTTTTCGCATGTTGCGGACGTTTGGCAATTTCAGAACAGAGAGGTTTTAAGCAAATGAATCAGACGGAGAGGCTGGGCCGTTGGATTGCAGAAAATCCCTTCTTGATCCTGGCCGGAGCGCTGCTTTTGACCATGGCCTCCTTTCATTACGCTCAGCAGATCGAGATGCAAGGCATGACCACGGAGAGCATGGTGGGCAAGGACTCTCCCCTCTACCAGCTTTATGACCACCTTTACGCCGAGAAGTTTGCCACCGAGTCCATAGCATTGATCATCGAATCAGATGATATCACCAACCCGGAGATATTGAGGGCCATGGATCGGCTTTCCCAAAAGATGCGCCAGGTTCCCGATGTTCTGGCGGTGACCAGCATTGCCGATATCGTTCTGGAGGCAGAGGAAAAGGACAGCGGCGTGGCCATGATACCGGATCAGAAGGAGAGGGTGGACTGGCTCCTCTCTTCTGCTGCCAGTCAGCCGGTGCTATCGGCCATGATGCCGGACAAAAAGCATACTCTGCTCTCCATTGATCTGCCGGTGACCTTAACCGAGGCCGAGCTTCGGGAGATCTATGCCGAGACATCCGGCCAGGTAAGGATGGCCGAGTTTCCTCCCGATGTGGTGGTCACGGTAACCGGCGAGCCGGCGCTGATGCAGTCCATCACCGATGAGATGGCCAAGAGCAACGGCCCCATACTGCTCCTGGCCGGACTGCTCATGGTTGTGGCTTTGCTCATAACCTTCAGCCATGTAAAGTGGTCCCTTCTCCCCATTGCCATCGTCTTTCTGGGAATATTCTGGACCTTTGGAGCTATGGGACTATTGCATATACCCTTCACCATGATCTCCATGTCCGCCTTTCCGGTGATGATAGGCATAGGCATAGACTATGCCATTCAATTTCATAACCGGATCGATGAGGAGTTCAAAAAAGGCAGCTCTCCCGAGGCAGCGGTGATAGAGACGGTCGGCCATATCTCTCTGCCGGTGATGATCGCATTGATCATTACTGCTATGGGATTTGTATCCCTGCTCACCTCATCCGTGCCCCTGACCAGGGACTTCGGCCTGCTCTGCCTGGTGGGCCTCTTTCTCTGCTATCTCTCCGCTCTTTTTGTGGGCGTGACCCTGCTCTATATCATTGAGAGAAGGCGTCTATCCGGTGCGCCATCCAAATCGCAGGAAGCGTCAGGCGATCTGCCAAAGGACACCGCCATCGGTGGGATCATCGAGAGAGTCTCAGAGATCTGCATAGAGAGATGGCATCTGGTGCTGGCAGCCGCCCTCTTTCTCTCCCTGGCCGGCATCTATGCCGACACCCTGGTCCAGGTAGACACCGACTTCAAGAATTATGTGCCCCAGGACCTTCCTCCCCTGGTTGATTTCATTCATCTGAGCGACATATTCGGGGGCACAGATACTCTGGACCTCATCGTTCAGGCCGATGACATCACCGATCCAAACACCATGCACTGGATGGATGATTTTTGCATTTACCTCCAGAATTCACGAGATCAGGTGCGGGGCTACGAATGCATCTCGTCCACCATCAAGCAGGCCAGCGGGGGAGATATTCCCTGGGACCAGACAGAGATCAGAGCACTGATAGACGCCCTTCCTGCCTCCATGGTATCCCGGCAACTGGATGGCCAGGATACAGCATTGATCAAGCTGAATGTGGGAAAGGAGCTGACCAACCTCGGTGCTGAGGGCACAGACCGGCTGATAAAGGAGATAGACAAGGATATAGCCTGGCACCAGCCACCCCCCGGCGTATCGGTGCGGGAGACGGGGGATGCAGTGGTCATGACCACCCTCATCACCGCTCTGACCACAGGCAGAACGGAGATGACCCTCTTAGGACTGGTACTGATATTCTGCGTATTGCTCATGATCTACCGAGATCTGATAAAGGCTCTGCTTCCTGTGCTGCCCATGCTGGTGGTGATCGGCTGGATGGGAGGAGTGATGTATATTGCGGATATGAAATATACGCCTCTCACTGCAACCCTGGGCGCTCTGATCCTGGGAGTGGGATCGGAGTACGCCATACTGATGATGGAACGATTTTATGAGGAGCTGGCCCGAATGGGAGAGCCCCTGGAGGCCCTCAAGATCACCGCCCGGCGCATAGGCTCGGCACTCATGGCCTCTGGCCTCACCACCGTATTTGGATTTGCCGCCCTGATCTCCTCTCCCTTTCTTATCACCAACAATTTCGGGAGCGTCACCGTCCTGGCCATAATATTCGCACTTCTCACCACATTTACCGTCTTCATAGTGCTGATGTACCGCATGGAGACCCGCCGCTCGGTTGTGGAAAATGCCAAATATGAGCTGAAAAAAGCCCTCCGGC
Source organism: Methanosaeta sp. UBA80 (assembly GCA_002505805.1). Classification (GTDB taxonomy): domain Archaea; phylum Halobacteriota; class Methanosarcinia; order Methanotrichales; family Methanotrichaceae; genus Methanothrix. Next base: position 2,365 of record DAWB01000177.1, read on the forward strand.
TGATGGCAAAAGCAGGGTGACGGAGGGGATCTGTTGCGAGATTATTCAAATCTTTTCAGATCTCACTGAATGAGCGCCTATGGCGGATGTGCTGAGGTACAACAAGGAGATTGTGCTTGGCTGATACTCATTTTAATATATTTTTTATTGAAAGTGAAAGTATTCTGCCCGATAAATTCCTGCTCCGATAAGGCGGCGCTTATGCATTGATCACCGCGATCTTTATTATTAAAGCAGATAAACAATTTGCCATGCAGCCCACTGGCCGAATATTCNNGGCCGATCAGTTCCGGGGAATGCCGGCTCCCCCTCTGGAAGAGCCTGCTCCTGAAGAGGGGAAATTCATCTCTTTGCCCCCGCCCTCCCAGATATCTGTGCCGCCGATGGAGATGCGCTCAGCCATAGAGTCCCGCCGATCGGTCCGCCGCTATTCGGAGAATTTTCTAAGCATTGAGGAGCTCTCTTATCTGCTCTGGTGCACCCAGGGCATAAAAGAGAGCCATGAGCCCTATGCTACCTTTCGCACTGTTCCCTCCGCCGGTGGACGCCACGCCTTTGAGACCTACTTGCAGATCAACCGGGTAAGCGGCCTGGAGCCCGGCCTCTATCGATATCTTCCGTTCTCGAATCGCCTTCTGCTCATAGATCCCGACCCGGGCATGGCCGACTGTCTGGCCGACGCCTGCCTGAGACAGGCCATGGTCAAAGACTCGGCGGTGTTCTTCATCTGGTCCTGCGCTATCTATCGCATGGCCTGGAGGTACAGCGAGAGGGCTTACCGGCTGGTTCACCTCGACGCCGGACATGTCTGCCAGAACCTCTACCTGGCGGCAGAGCAGATCGGATGCAGCGCATGCGCCATAGGAGCCTTCGATGATGAGATCATGGCCGGGCTGCTGGGAATAGATGGCATCGAGCAGTTCGTCATTTATTGCGCCACTGTGGGAAAGAAGTAGTGAGAGCCCTATTAATTGAGATCCAGAATAAATGAATCTAAACCAAGAGGCCATTTCCTTCTCCCTGGATTCGTCTCCAGGCCTTAACTCCGCCATAGACAAGCTTGTCTGCCTGCTTGGTGAGCCGGTAAAGCTGCTGGGACTGGGAGAGGCGCTTCATGGGGGAGAGGAGATACTGGAGCTGCGCAATCGCCTCTTCCAGCGGCTGATGGAGAGGCACGGCTACAGCGCTATTGCCCTGGAGAGCAGCTTTATCCGAGGGCATCTGGTTAATGAGTATGTGGCTGGCCATGGTCCTTCTTCCTACGAAGCAGTGCAGGAGGCCGGCTTCAGTCACGGATTTGGCAGGCTGGCCGCCAATAGAGAGCTGGTGGAGTGGATGAGAGGATGCAATGCAGATCCCTCTCATTCCATCAAGCTTCATTTCTACGGCTTTGACGCTCCCACGGAGATGAGCTATGCCGACAGCCCGGGCCGGGTTCTGTATTTTGTCTTGGACTGGTTTTCCGCTCTCGATAATGCCCGGGGGAATGAGTATCGAGAGCGAATGAAGCCGCTCATTGGCAGAGACCGCAATTGGGAAGACCCTGCAACTTTATTTGAACCCGCCAAGTCGATCGGACTCTCACCGGCGGCAAGGCAGCTGCGCATAGAGGTGGAGGATCTGATAGCCGAACTGGAAGTGCGCCGTCCGGAATTGATCGCAGGAAGCAGCAAAGATCTATACTGCGAGGCGGTCCATTATGCTCGATTGGCCCGTTGGCTTCTGGCCTACCACGCCGTTATGGCGGACAGGTCGAGCCAGAGGACCAGCAGGCTTCTTGGCATTCGTGATGCCTGCATGGCTGAGAATCTGGCTTACATTTTATCATGCGAGCATGGGCGGGGCAGGACTCTGGCATTTGCCCACAACAGCCATCTGAAGAAGGGAAGAATGCAGTGGCAGTTCGGCGATGAGCTTTTCACCTGGTGGCCGGCAGGATCGCATTTAAAAGAGATCTTGGGAGGGCGGTATGCGGTCATCGGCTCCGCCGTGGGGGTCTCGGATGAAAACGGCATAGGCTGGCCAGAAGCGGGCAGCCTGGAGGCCCTGCTCACAGCCATGCCCGGACCAGGCCGCTTTATCTTCACAAGGAGGGTGCAGGAGCTTTCTGCGGCGCAGGCAGCTGCCATTCCGGTCCGGTCAGCAAGCATCAAGAATCCAGCCTATTTTCCGCTGACAGCTCAGAGCCTTACTGATTTCGACTGGCTGGTAGCCCTGGACAGAGTGGGATACAGCCGGGGCAGCTCACCGCTGCCGGGATAGTGCTTTTTTTATCCCTTGGACACTCCCAGCGGCACCAGCCTGGCCACCCGTGTGGCTATTCCCAGGTTGTGCACCACATCCACAACATCTCCGGAGGGCTTGTAGACCTGAGGAGCCTCCTCGGCCAGCATGCCCGGTGATGTGGCCTTGACCACGATTCCCTCTCTGTCCAGGGCCGCTTTCACACTCTTGCCGGTGAACTGCCTGAGGGCCTGGCTGCGGCTCATGACCCGGCCCGCACCATGACAGGCTGATCCGAAGGTCAGATCCAGGGCAGCATCGCTGCCGCATAGGACGTAAGAGGAGGTACCCATGCTGCCGGGAATTATCACCGGCTGGCCCACAGAGCGGTAGGCGGCGGGAACCTCGCTCCGGCTGGGGCCGAAGGCCCGGGTAGCTCCCTTGCGGTGCACATAGAGCCGCTCCCGCTTCCCGTCCACATTGTGCTCCTCTATCTTGGCCACATTATGGGCCACATCATAGACCAGGTCCAGCCGGCTGCCCGGGAAGTACTTCTCGAATACCTCCCTCGTCCAGTGGGCTATGATGTGCCGGTTGGCCCAGGCATAGTTGGCGNNCCGAAGTACTGCCTGGCCTCGGGCGAGCCCAGAGGGGCGCAGGCCAGCTGCTTGTCCGGAATATCTATTTTGTACTTCCTGACTGCCCGGGACAGGACATCCAGATGGTCGGTGCAGATCTGATGGCCGGCTCCCCTCGATCCGCAGTGGATCATCACTGTGATC
>DAWB01000177.1:5399-6319 GCA_002505805.1 Methanosaeta sp. UBA80
GAGGCCGAACTGCCGGGCCACATCCGGATCATAGATCTCCTCCACCCTCTGGATCTCCAGAAAATGGTTCCCGCTGCCCAGTGTCCCCAGCTGGGGCCTGCCCCTTTTTCTGGCCTTGAGGCTGACCTGCTCCGGATCGGCTCCGGCCATGCCCCCGCTCTCCTCGCAGTGGGTAAGGTCTGCCTCAAAGCCGTAGCCCTCCTCCACCGCCCACCGGGCCCCGGAGATGAAGGCCTCGGTTAGCTGCTGGTCTGTGGCATGCAGCCTGCCCGTGGCTCCCAGGCCGGAGGGTATGGCCTGGAAGAGGGCATCGATGAGAGTGTTTATCCTGGGCTGCACCGCCTCTGCCAGCAGGTCGGAGCACAGCAGACGCACACCGCAGTTGATGTCAAAGCCCACTCCACCCGGGCTGATGATGCCGCCATCCTCCCAGAAAGCAGCCACGCCGCCGATGGGAAAGCCATAGCCCAGGTGAGCATCGGGCATGGCCATGGAGTACTTGACTATGCCGGGCAGGGTGGCCACATTGGCCACCTGATCCACCGTCCCCGGCTCGACCATATCCCGCAGGGCGGCAGAGACGAAGATCCTCCCCGGCACTCTCATGCCCGGCCGGTAGCCCAGGGGCACCTCGTAAGTATTATCATCTATCTTGCAGAGATTCTTGCTGGCCTCTTCCATAATCACACGTCCAGAACTACCTGAATGCACCAGATCTGATTTTTCTTTATGCCGAACTTATGCCGGGTGACGGCTTTGACCTCATTCTCGAAGGCATGCCTGCCAAGATCTATCCTCTCGCCGCCTATTTTTCCGTATAGCCTCATCTTTCCATCCTGCTTCAGTTGCAGGGAGAAGGTGGAGAAGACCGCCGACTCGGTCTCAGAGAGAAAGATGATCTCAGAGAGCCACTGGTAGGC
>DAWB01000177.1:6348-6646 GCA_002505805.1 Methanosaeta sp. UBA80
AAGCGGCATTAGAGAGCATCTCCTCCGCCGTCTTGCCGTAGGCCCGAAACATGACGTCTGCGGTATGCTCCAGATATTCAAAGGCGATCATCTGCATTTTTGTTGGGGCTAATAAGCTTTAAAGCATTGCCAGACCCCGTCTCAGGCCTGCCTCAGCCGCCAGGGCTATAGACTGGGCATATTCCCGGGCGCTGATGGTACGGCACAGCTCGGGAAAGCGGCAGGCATTATAGGCCGGATGATACTGGGCCATGACATTGAGGTAGGTGTTCTTGGATATCTCCTGGGAGATGAAGCG
>DAWB01000177.1:6743-21832 GCA_002505805.1 Methanosaeta sp. UBA80
CTGGCCGTATTTGGCATCGGGCATATAGATATCGATAACCCCCTCCAAAAGACGAAGTGTCTCTATGCTCTCGTATCCTCCGCTGTTATAAACCAGAGGCAGATGCAGCCCGCCCTCGCGGGCTAGAGCCAAAGCCTCCAGGATCTGGGGGACGACATGAGTGGGGGTGACGAAATTGATGTTATGGCAGCCGCAATCCTGCAGAGCCAGCATCATCTTGGCCAGGTTCCCAGGCGAGACCTCCCGCCCGGCCTCCTGCTGGCTGATGTCATAGTTCTGACAGAAGAGGCAGGAGAGATTGCAGCCGGAGAAGAATATGGTGCCCGAGCCGGCACGGCCAACAAGGCAGTCCTCCTCCCCGAAGTGGGGGGTGTAGCTGGCGACGCCTGCAAGCCGGCCGGTGCGGCAGAAGCCCCTTTGATCTGATAGCCGGTCCACGGCGCAGCAGCGGGGACAGATATCGCAACAGGCCAGGCGGGAGAGGGCCTCAGTGGCGCGATCCTTTAGCTCCGTTACGGGCAGCAGGCAGTATCTGGGCAAATGAGACATTAGAGGATGCAAGATATGGATGGCATGGGCAATGAGCTTTTCTGATTGGCTTCAGATCTGAGGCCAGATCAGTGATGACACGGCTGCCAGCAGAAAGGAGGCCACTCCCAGCAGGCTCAATGGCAGAGTATATCCCCGGACCATTAGGGCCATGCTCGCTCCGGTTGATCTTTTTATCAGCCAGAAGTAGGGATCGGTGACATAAGACAGCACGAATGCTCCTGAGGCTATGAGCAGGGCCAGGGTGACCGGAGGAAGAGGATAGCCGGCCAGAACCTGGCAGGACACGGCAGCGGAGACTACCCTGGATCCTATAGCCAGCTGGAGCAGAGAAGAGAGGAAGAAGGGCAGAAGAAGGGCGGGGAGGAACTGTCCCCACTGGTAGATCTCCCCGGCCAGACCGCTCTCAGCTAGAACATAGCCGAAAGCCCCTGCCCCGCATAGATCGAGCAATATCACCCCTGATCTTCGGGAGGCGGCATGAACCATCTCCTGGGCCATGCCTCTCTCCAGCCACAGGCAGAGCATTGCTCCCATCAGCAGAGCCATATCCGGGCGGGCAAAAACTGTCACCACAGGATAAACGCCGCCCAGAATCATCATCCCCACTGGAACCAGCAGAGGGACCCAGGCCCTTGCGCTCTTCATCTCCGGAGCCGGGCTCCTCACCTCCTGCGCCCCGGCCTCCGGGAAGATATGCTTCATCAGCAGGTAGCAGAGAACGAATAAGATCAGAGATATGGGAATAGAGTGCCTGAGCAGATCAGAGGGCTGAGCCGATAGCCCTGAGGAGAGGGTGATCATCACCGGGGAGGGGTAGATGAGGTTGAAGGAGATTATGGAGCAGGCTGCAGCCATGAAGAGGGATCTCCGGCCATCGCTGCCTGTTTTTTCGGCCAGGCCTTTGACCACAGGCTCCAGTATTATATAGGCGGTGATGCTGCACATTGCCGGCAGGGATATGAGATATCCTGCTGCCCCGGAAACAATATGTATTTTTGTAGTTAGTTTTCGCAGATCGAAGACTATTCTCTCCAGGCCTTCCGTCCGGCGCAGATACTCTGCCAGCAGTGCGCCGCAGAATACCACCAATGCCAGGGATGAGAATATGCGGGATAGGCCTGCGGAGATGTATTCCAGCATCTGTGCCCCCATGCCTGTCAGGAGGCCAAAAGCGATAGATGCCAGGACCAGGGATAAGAATGGTCCCAGCCTGGTTATGACCAGGCTCGCGGCGACTACCACAGCCATAAAAGCAAGGATAGTCTCCATATCCTCAGGGATATCATTTTAGGTATAAAAAGCATGATTATGCATTTCCCGCCATCTTCGGAAACATCCGAAACCCATTTATAGATAGAAATATAAAAACGGTGTAAAAGGGATATAAACTGGGCCGGGTGTGCAGAAGATGATCCCGGCCAGGGACAGTCTGAAGGGAAGGGAGTAGCAGCGTGAGAAGAGGTAGCTTTCAGGGCAGACTACCTCGGGGGAGGCTTGGCCGTAAAGGCAGTCCGGCTCTCCTGAGAGTGGCCATGTTTTTAGCTGTAATAGCAGCATCTCTATTCTATCTCTTTCCCGGCTCTCCCCACCTCAGTTTATCTCCTGCTTCTTCTTCCGATCTTCTCTCCCCGCTGGATATAAAATCGGTCCCTTCCCTCAATTCAAACCAGGAAAAGTCCCTCCTGCCCCGAATGGAAAAAAAAGAGATCGACGTTAGCGATCTACAGCCGAATGCTGCCAGCAAACACGCCTCCCTGACTGCTTCAGTACAGCTGGACCCCAAGGTGTCCGAGGTCCATCTTGAGAACACTGGATCATTGCCTCTGCATCAGATCCAGATCACCAGCCAGGGAAGATTTCTGGGGAAGATATCCATGCTTGACCGCCAGGAAAAGAAGGTGCTGGCGGTGAGCGGCTCTCCCCAGGATATTGCAGTCGAGGCCCTGGATCAAAACGATCTTCTGGTCAGGGCGGAGGTAGAATACAAATCCACCCCAGAAGGGATCGGTCATACAGATCCCCGTCGGGAGAGCACTACCCTGAGAACAAAGTCTGTCCCATCTTCCAGCATATCCCCATCCAGTGGGACTGCTCCTGCTCTATCTTCAATTGAGGATTCCGCCTCATCAACATCTCTTTCAGAGCTATCAAATCCGGTCGCAGAAGATGAGCTGAGCCAAGCTCCCCCCCTCATCTTGACCATAGCCGCTAACAGATCAGACGGAAGGCCAGGGGAAGCTGTTGGCTACAGGTGTACAGCCAGGAATGAGGGAGCGGATGAGCTGTCCGATGTGCGCATTACCTGTGCCGGAAAGGTAGCATCCACCAGCTATCTTACCTCAGGCAAGGAGCTATATCTGGATGGATTCATAGTCCTCTCCAATGATACCAGGCTTCAGGCGAAAGTGCAGGCCTCCAATCCAGAAGGCGATATTCTAACCAGCAATGCCTCTGCCGAGATTCGCCGCATCTGCTCCGAGCTGGATCTTAAGCTGATCTACCCCCAGAGAGCGCACCGGGGAGATGAGATCGAACTGGCCGTAAGAGTTGAAAACAAAGGGATAGAGAACCTCACCGACATATTGGTCCGCTCTGATGAGGGTGAGATAGGAAGAATCGAGCTTCTGCCCTCCGGATCAAGCCAAACCCTGGAAAAGAGGATGATTGTCGACCAGAGCATGCAGGATCTGATCTCCGCCGAGGCCAAGAGCCCGGTCGGCCAGGAGGTCTATGCCAGCCAGAGGCTCAACCTCAGTCTGCTCAACTCCTCCCTCCAGATTCAGGGCAGACCGGAAGAGGTCAGGATTTATCCGGGAGAGCCGGCCGAGGTATTCTGGCATCTGAAGAACAGCGGGGAAGAGACACTGTACAACATCACCCTGGAGGGGGATGGAGACAGCCGCATTCTTAGAGAGCTGGCGCCGGGAAAATCAGTAGATGTGGCAGCCATCTACAGCAATAATCTGACGGCATGGATCAATGTCACCGCCAGGGGATTCAATGGCAATGGATTTGAGATTTCAGATAGCTCCGGGGTGCTGCTTCAGGCCATCCGTCCCGGTATAACCATCAAGGCCATGCCCACTGAGGTTGAGGCCTGCCCGGGGGAGGAGGCAGAGGCCAATATCCTGGTCAGCAATAGCGGAGACGATGTCCTGGATAATGTGCTCTTGAGACTGAATGGGTCGGCAATAGCCACGATAGGCAAGCTTTTGCCGGGAGAGTTCCGGGTTATCAAATCCGAAACCACGATCATCGGCAATTGCAGCCTTGAGTTTGAGGCCCAGGGAGAGGACTCTATAAACAAAATTCAGTCGGATGCAGCCACAGTCAAGGTCAATTGCGTGAGGCTATCCCTCAAGGTCTTCGCCAGCGCTTCCCCTGCTGTACTCTCTCCCGGCGAGAGCAGCGAGATCACCTGCATCGTAGCCAATACCGGCAAGGTCACATTGAATGATATATTTGTGATAAGTAAGAGGCTGGGACCTCTGGGCCATATCGATTGCCTTTACCCCAAGAGGCAGATAACGGTGACAACAAACAAGACCGTAAGCTCTGCCATAGAGGACACCATAACTGCGGAGGGCTTCACACAGGAGAGAACATCGGTAAGAGCAAGCACAACCCTTAGCATAGAGCTGGTCAGCACCAGCCCATCTCTGGAAGATTCTTTTCAGGCAGAGGAGACGGCTCCTGCCAGATCCTCCGCCACAGACATGACCTGGGCCAACATCTCCTTGGGCAATATCAGCCAGCCCTTCAACCTTCCCGCCCAAGAGGAGGTGGAGAAGGATGTATCCAAACAGATGGCCAGGAATTCAGACAGATCTGCCATGAAGCATAACAATGCTGTAATGGACGGGATCTCAAATCTTCTCCGCTATGTTGAAAGGCTGCTGGGCGCAAAGGAGGTAGAGGCATCTCCGGCTATAGACCATCCCCCGTCGGAGGCGCTTAATCCGGATTCTGAACCGGGATTTGCTCCCCAGAGCAGGGATGAACTGCCTGCCTCGCAGAATTATGAGCTCTCCATTGCCGGTGTTAAGGGCTCAGAGCATGGGGCCATAGCTATCCTGGATGTCAATGCCCAACCATCTCAGCCGGCCGCCAATGAGCCGATCAAGGTGACTGCCCATCTGAAGAGTCCAGAGGGAATAAAGAGCGCTCTGGTGAAATACGGCCTATCCGATCTTCCCCTCACCAGGTCGGATATGCTCAATGTGGCCCGGGTCTACGACTGTGCCCTGAGCCTGGAGTCGGGCACAGTCCAAGACGGCTATTGGAGTGGCAGCATCCCTGGCCGGGGTGCAGGGACATATATGCCGCTCTCACTGTGGATAACCGATGGAACCGGCATAGCGGAAGGAGGACCATATCTGATTCACTGGAGCACAGTCAACGCGGCGGAGAGAAGCAGCAAAGAAGCGGCAAAGTCCTCCGGAAACGGCATGCTCTTTATAGAGTCCACATCAGTGAAAGGCAGAGGCGAGGTCTCCATCAAGGACACCGTCATGGGATCGAATGTTCAGTTCGACGAGAAGCTCAAGGGAAGCGGCTCCATCAGCCTGGAGAGCCTGCGGGTGATCGACAGGAAGGGAGCCGAGGATAACTTCACTGAGAAAAAAGATCTGGTCTTCACCGGAGGCCAGCTCAAAGGTCGAAAGACAGTGGCCTCTCCCAAGTTCCAGGGTGGCCTGGGGGCTTCGGTCACAGAGAGGTTCAACCTCAGCCACGTAGACAAGAGCGAGACCTCCAGGGTAACCAGCAATAGCCTGTCCAACAATAGCCTATCCTTCCAGACAGACCAGGCCTTTGACGGAACCTGGAACATCCAGACCAAGTATGCCAAGTTCTTCAAGAAGATGAAGGCGGACCAGAAGTACACCGGCTCCTTCCAGACCCAAAAGGATATAGAGTTCCAGGATAACGCACCCGGTTAAAAACCGGCAGGACAAGCACGCTTCCAGGCGGACGGTTCTGGAATCAGGTCTGCATAGGGCGCAAGATCAAGAGACGGGACATGGATGTGAGGATAAGAATAGTGGCCATGATTTTGCTCAACTATAAAAAGATTGCAGCAGCCTAGATCATGATCCATCCGGCTTGTCCGGAAGGATCTCTCCACTCATGCAATCAATCCGATCGGCTAATATCTGCCCATATCATCTGGTCCACAGAAGGGATCGCCCAAGGTCCGTGAGCTGCAGCTGATTAAATCCATCCTTAAGGATCAGGTGCCCTTCATCAAAGGAACCGGATTGGGCATTGATATAACCCAATTCCTTCAGGCGAACCAGACGGCCTAGCATCGCCTTTTTTTCCAGCCTTAAAGCGCTCTTGACATTTACCGAAAAAACCCATCCGGTTAGGGATCTTTCCCAAATCGCCCTGAGAATCCTCCTATCCATATCATCCAGGAGATCCATCGATTTCACCACCTTCCCCAGCCAGCAGAACTTAAATGACAATTGTCCTGCGATGATTTATATTTGCTGCTATAAACAATAAATATCCACTGATAGAAAATACCCACATCAATAGATAATCCGCCTGCATATGAAAAAGATAAAATTGAGGATTACCATTCCCATTTTGCGTCAGTAACTCCCTGCGCTTTGAGCTTCTCCTTTAGCTTCTTGCCTTCCGCCTCATTCGCAAAAGTCTGCTCAACTTTTTTGCCGCTTTTATCCGTATAGGTTACTTTCATCAAATGCCTCCTGGCTTAATGCTAAATCGTTCTAGCATTCACTTCTACTGCTTGCTTTTCTTATCACTGCTCATACATATCATTTTCGGCAAAATCCTGCAGACTGCGATTTTTTTAATTTATCTAAGACTGACTTTTTTAGATCAACCTTTTATTGCACATGACCATAAAAACCATTAATAAGGATGAGTCCACCAATATATAATGCAATTTAATAGGAGATGAAATAATGAACTCAGTAGTTGAAGGCCTGATGAGTCAGATGATGTCGAAAGAGAATCTTTCGCTCCTCAGCAATAAAGCTGGCACCGATGAGAAATCTGCCAAATCAGCATTGGAAATTGGATTACCGATGCTGCTTGCCGCCATGAGCAACAAAGCATCGAAATCAGAGGGCTCAGCCATAATCAGCAGCCTCTCCCAGCTAGGTGGCAATAATCCCGCTGATGATATGGCAAGCTACCTTGGTGGTTCAGGCTCTCAGGGAACGGATATCCTGAGCTCAATACTCGGCAGCAGTCTGCAGCCGATCCAGCAGGCGATATCTAAAAAGACGGGATTGCCTGCCAGCGTTGTCGGTCAATTGCTCTCCATGGCTTTGCCTCTATTGCTGGGCTCGCTCTCCAAGAGTTCAACCAAACAGAACATTGCAGCTGACGATCTCTCAAAATTATTGGGTGATCAATCTAAAATGGCACTTTCCTCCTCTCCAGAAGCAGCTATGTTGATGGATGAGCTTTTTGCCCCCCAAGAGAGAGGCGGACTGATGGGGATGATCAAGAAGCTGTTCAAATCCTAATTTAAATTTATTTTCATAATTTTGCTATTACTTTCCGATAAGGCTTTATATCAAGCGCTGAATATACTCTGTCAGATTTAAACCAATCGAAAGGGGGTTAAAAGAATATGGGATTTATTGGCGAATTTAAAGAGTTCGCTGTGAAGGGAAATGTCATAGATATGGCTGTAGGCATAATCATTGGAGCAGCATTCGGCAGCATAGTCAATTCATTGGTAAAAGACGTCATAATGCCGCCAATCGGCATGCTCATGGGCGGCATAAACTTTGCCGATATGTTCGTGGCTCTGGATGGAAAGGCCTATGCCACCTTGTCCGAGGCTCAAGCCGCAGCTGCACCGACCATAAACTATGGTCTGTTTATCAATTCCATTATCAGCTTCATCATAGTGGCTTTGGCCATATTCGTGCTGATCAAGCAGATAAACGCCATGAAAAAACAGCCTGTGCCGGCTGATCCCAATACCAAGGAATGCCCTTATTGCAAGGAGAGCATACCAATAGCGGCTGTCAAATGCTCGCACTGCACTTCTGATCTGAACGGCTGAGGAAAACCACTTTTTTTTATTGCCAAGATGAGGCCATCAGAATGACAGAAGATGATATCGATAGCATAGGGAATAATAATCATCAATCAGGGGGTGATCAGCAATCACAGAGCATTCCCGTCAGAACAACCAGGCATTGTTCTGAATGCGGCTGCGAAATCAATCTTAAAGCGGAGATATGTCCCCATTGCGGCGTCCGAGTCAGCCCCCTGCCAGGCACAACCAGGGGCGGAAGGAGCAAGATTGCTGCGGCATTGCTTGCTTTATTCTTGGGAGTGGCAGGCGCGCATAAGTTCTATCTTGGAAATGCCAAGATGGGAATAATCTATATTTTGATAAGCCTGACTGCGGTGGGGCTGATCATCACCTTGATCTTGAGCATATACGATTTCATCATCCTCCTGACCATGTCCGATGCAGATTTCACCATAAAGTACGAGTAAAAGCTGCAATTGCACAGATGGCAGATGCGGCTCATGCGGATTCCAGGTCCAAAGCCGCCGCCTGGACCGATTGCCTGGCCCTCAAATCCCGGAAAGAAACAAGGGTGCAAGATTGGGTCATGTACCAGTCTAAACGATCCTGAAATTTCTGTCTTTAGCTGTCTTTAAGAAGGAGGGAGGCAAAAGTCATGTAGGAGGGAATGAGACGATTCGACCTTTGCCATCCATACATACGACAATTGACGGATATAAGCCTTTCGGCCCGGCAGAGTAATAGCGCAAGGGAGGATAAAGAGGCGACATGATGAGACGGGAGGGAATATGACTGAAAAAGAACAGCTTGGAAAGCTATTCCTGGGTGGAGCCATAGATCCGGGAAGCGGCAAGAGCAAGGGAGAGGATGTTATTTATGATTCCAGGAACTTGACCACCCATGGCATTATTGTAGGAATGACTGGGTCGGGCAAGACCGCTCTTGGGATTGTTATGCTGGAGGAAGCGCTGATATCAGGCATTCCCTGTCTCATCCTAGATCCCAAAGGCGATATGGGCAATTTGCTTCTCAACTTTCCTTCCTTTTCTCCGGATGATTTCCGCCCCTGGATCAAAGAGGATGAAGCAAGGAAAAAGGGATTGGAAATCGACCAGCTGGCCGGTCAGACTTCCGAAAACTGGAAATCAGGATTAGAGAAATGGGGGATCGGGCCAGATCGCATGAGAATGCTTTCTGCTGCCGCCCAGTTCACGATCTATACGCCCGGATCCTGCACTGGTATACCGATCAATGTAGTTGGTTCTCTGGCCTCTCCTAAATTGGATTGGTCCATTGCCGCCCAGGCTGAAATTGCCCGCGATGAGATAGAAGGCCTGGTTTCGTCTATTCTGGCGCTTGCCAAAATCGACGCCGATCCCATATCCAGCCCCGAACATATCCTCCTGGCCAATATCATCGAGAAGGCCTGGAGTGATGGGCGGGACCTGGACCTGGCGGAGATCATCTCCCTGGTACGGCGTCCACCCATGCGCAAACTGGGCGTTTTCGATATCGATAGCTTCTATCCCCAAAAGGAGCGCGACCGTCTGGCCATGCGGCTCAACGGACTGGTTGCCTCGCCATCCTTTGCTGCATGGTTGGATGGTCCGCCACTGGACATTGAGAGGATGCTTTATGCCCCGGACGGGAGAGCGCAGGCATCTGTTGTCTACCTGGCCCATCTCTCCGATGCCGAACGTCAGTTCGTGGTCACCCTGCTTTTATCCAAGCTGATCACCTGGATGAGAAAACAATCCGGTACCTCTGACCTGAGAGCTCTGGTTTACATGGATGAAGTATTCGGCTTTGCTCCACCCACAGCCGAGCCTCCCTCCAAGAAACAGATACTCACAATTTTCAAGCAAGCACGAGCCTTCGGAGTGGGAATGGTGCTAGTTACTCAAAATCCCGTCGACCTCGATTATAAATTGATGTCCAATGCCGGGACCTGGATGATCGGTCGACTGCAAACCGAACGGGACAAGGCCAGAATTCTTGAGGGATTGCAGTCCGCCTCTGGCCAGGTAGATATAAAGTGGCTCGATAAACAGATATCCGATCTTGGCAGGATGCAGTTCATTCTTCAATCCCCTTATGTCAAGAGGCCGTTCCTTTTCACCAGCAGAATGACAATGTCATATGATGCTGGACCCCTTGATAAAAATCAGATATCAAAGCTGATGGCCGATCACCCGGCGCGCAAGATTGCGGGCTTTTCACCCCGCTCTCCAGTGGAGATGCCTTCGACTGCTGCCGAGCGCTCTGCAGATGAGAGCCAGGTTGCGCCCAAGATAGACCCATCAGCCTCTGTCTACTATCTGGATACCGCTGCCTCCTGGGCCTCTAAGGTAGGTGCCGTGCCCGGGGGAAGAAGGCTGCAGGCCAGCCTGATTGCGCGAGTCCACCTGACCTATAATGATCGCAGGGCAGGAGTGGATCATACTGAGGAATGGGAGGCGGTCTTCTATCCCTTGAGCGATCGTTTCGATCCCAGCAAAGCCATAAATGTCGATTATGATCATCGCGATCTCTCTTCCCATGCCCCGGAAGAGGCTGTATATGTGCTGCCCCATGCGAATTTGGGGAGGGCCGCATATTTCAAAGAGGCCCGAAGCTCTCTTCGGGATCATCTCAGCCGCAGTCTCAGCATGCGCGTGTTTCGCAATCCTGCCCTACATCTCTTCTCCCGGGCCGGCGAATCCAGGTCGGATTTCGAGGACCGATGCATTACGGCAGCAGAAGAGGCAGGCGACGCCGAGCTCTCCAAGCTGAGGGACAGATATGATTCCGCCATCAGCCGGGTAAAGTCTCAGCTGAGTGATGCCGACCGCAGGGTTCGAGAGCTTGAGACCGATACCAATCAACGAAAGCAGCAGGAGCTATTGCAGGGTGCAGGCGATCTTCTGACCGGACTTTTAGGGGGCAGAAGACGCTCCCTCAGCCTGAGCCGGGCTGCATCCCGCCGATCTCAGACCAGGCGAACAGAGGAGCGTTTGCGCACGGCTGAAGAGAAGATGGCGGATAAGGCCAATGAACTGGAGCAGATCGAGGATAAGCTGGCAGAGGATATCACTGAGATCTCTGAGAAATGGAAATCAGCCGCCCTGCAGATCGAAGAGATGGAGATATCCCTGGACAAGGCGGATGTTGATGTCGATGATCTGGGCGTTCTATGGATTCCTTCGGCATAGCTACGGGGTAAGGAGGGCAGAAGGTCTGGGGCACAAGGTCTATTCCCCAGATGGTGCTTAGAGCCGTGATCAAATCGGGAGAATTTTTCCTCTCTGGCAGTACCGGTGGCGTGATTGGAGCGGTTGTGCCTTGGCGGGGGGCATATGCCGGGGTTGCCCCCGCCCACATATTTCACTATTCGGGGACCAACTCCTTGAGGGTGGGCAGCCAAAACTGCAAAATTGCCTTTATTCCAGGAGACGCCGACATTGCCTTCTTTCCCATTATGACTGCCTGCAAGCCAACGGAACTGGGCAAGCCTCATCTCGGCGAGGCCTGTCTGGAGAATGCTGCCCGCAAGAGGAGCTGTCGCATATCCGATGTCTCCTGGTCCATAGCTTATGTGGTGCTCCCGCTGGGAGATCTTCCCCGGCCGGGAGACAGCGGAACTCCTCTGGTGCAGGAGGGAAAGGTTGTGGGGATGCTTCTTTCCTTCAATATGCACACCTACAAGGGGATCGCCATATCCGCCGAGATGATAGCAGAGGCTGCTAAGAGATGAATTTGAGAGATACAGTTCCTGGAGACAGGCGGTCGGAAGCATTTTCCCTTAAAACAATCATCATCGCCATGCATTTCTCTATATTTATTCCGGACCACCGGATATGCTTAAAAAGACCTAGCCAGAATACATAAACCCTCTGGCAACAAGCAGAGATGATCTCATGTTCATAGGAGTAGATCACGGTACCACGGCCATCAGATTTGCCACTCCGGAGGGCCGCTGCTGGACCCTCTCCAGGAACGAGGCCAGCCTCAGCTCTGCAGGGGATATCCTTAATGGGGTCCGAATAAATCTCGGCTCTGAAAAGATAGATCTGGTCGCATTGTGCTACTCCATGGGTGACGGCATCAACCAAATCATGAGGCTGGCTGATGCCCCCAATCGCGGCCTGCTCCGCCGGGATGGAGCGGGGATTCATGTGGGTGGCGGCACCATGGTTTATAAGGCCATAGAAGAGTCGGGCTGGCCGGCTATCCTCCTGCCCGGCATCCACCGCAGCAGCGATATCGATCCCAGGATGAAGGTCTTCTCCCACGGCATGAGCCCGGAAAAGGTGGGATTGGCCTATGGCCTCTTCAGGAATAAGAGCCAGAGCTTCATTGTATGCGACGCCAGCTCCAATACGGTCACATTTGCTGTT
Source organism: Methanosaeta sp. UBA80 (assembly GCA_002505805.1). GTDB lineage: Archaea > Halobacteriota > Methanosarcinia > Methanotrichales > Methanotrichaceae > Methanothrix. The sequence continues at coordinate 18,702 of DAWB01000177.1, forward strand.
CTGGAAGGGAAGATTGCAGGTGCCATTGACGCACCCATATTCGCTCCCGGATTGATTCAGGGTCCTCTGGATGTTCAGGCCATCAGAGATGTGGATTGCGGCAAAATGACCGCCAACCAGGCCTTTAACAGCGGCGGCATTCTCTCCAAGATGGGAATGAGAAGTCTGGAGCATTGCTCGTTTTTGGAGCGGACGGCTTCTCTTGAATCCCTATCGCTCTTTGCAGCCATGGAGATTGGCGCCCTTCTGGTCCTCTCTCGCGACCTGGGAGTGGAGAGCCCGGATCTCTTCCTGGCCGGAAGCCCGGCGTCGAGCCTATGCCGGCGGGTCTGCGAGCTGCTGGGCCGTGCCGTAGAGCCTCTGGGAATTCTCGCTGCGGCGGAGGGCTGTGCCTGGGTGGCCAGAGATGTATTCCATGGAGAGAAGAGCATTCTGGGCATCCCCGTGGATGAGCGAGTTTGCACCGGAAAGAAAGATTGATCCTACTATTTGGCGGGAGGATATTCATGGAGAAGATCACTGAAAAAGAGGTTCGCGATCTGGAGGATCAGGCCTCTTATCTCAAAGGCGAAAAGGCCAGGGCATTGAAAGAGAAGGCAGCATCGGCTCTGGCACGGGCCGAGGCTACCTCAGCCGGGGCGGACCTGCTGGACCGCCTGGACATGCTCTTGGTCAACCTTACTGAGGCATCCCGGGATGTGTGCACCAACACCAGATGCCCTCATTACGGCAAAAAATGCAAAATGAGGTAGAGATACTATTATAATAAAAGCCCTGCATCTGCCAGGACGTTTCTAAAATAAATTTTGTTGAAGTTTATCTTACTCCTGACCTGCTATCAGACCACTTATTCAGGAACATGGGCAGAGCTACCACAAGTATTCCAAATATCACTATAGCATATATCTGAGACATGATATCCATTAATTTTCACCTCCGCCAAATCAGGTAAACTGGCCAAGCTTTCATTATAACCGGTCGGTGATAAACCTTTTGCTGCTACCTGCCTGATGGACTGATGAGCTGGGAACGGCATAGAGATATCTTTATTCCAGGATCAGCTATTTTCCTGCAAATATGACCGATGCCTTTGTGAGTTCGGAGGTGGACCGCACCAAATCCAGATGGGTGGCCAAGGTCTTTAAGGAGTTTGGAAGGCCCAAAACCACATTGAGGGGCTTATTTTATTTTGCACTGAGCCGGTCTATAGCCGACTATCCTATCTGCGGCGGTTTTGTGGGGGAGATCAGGGTCACAAGACCCTATCATGAGAACGACGGGCCCAAGCTGGTGAAATGGGCGGAAAAGGCCCAGAGGCTCGATTTACTTCCGGCCAACGCCATCCTCAAAGAGGAGCCCGGAGAGCATACCATTCTGCCAGAGGCTTGCAGCTCTCAAAGACATAGACTGGAACTCTGGCTTAACCGATCCGCCTTCAATCCTCTGCTGGCACCTGTATGCGCCAGACACGGGGCCGTGCTGGTCTCCTCCGAGAGCATATCAAACAATTTGGTGGAGCAACTTCTCAATCGAGCAGCATGCAGGACCACAATCCTATGCCTTTCAGACCTCAGCCTGAAGAGCTTCCTTTTCTGCGACAACCTGATGGCAGCATTAGCCCAGGCCAGACACCGGCATGCTCCAGAGATCAGAGTTCATCGGGTGGGCCTCTCTCCGGAGCAGGTTGTATTCTGGAGTATACCCATGGTCTCCCAGGAAAAAAGCTCAAAGGAGGCTTCCCGGCAGTATAAGAGCCATCTTAAAGCTTATGGCTTGGACCACAAGAAGATGGCTGAGCTGGATGCTCTGGAGGCTTTCTACCCGAAAGGAATAGCAGGATTCTGTGAAGACCTCCTGACTGAATATGGCAAAGATATCTCTGATACAAAAGAGGGAGCCTGATCGATGATTGATCATCTTTGCCTGTATTTAGAGCTGAAATTTTTGGGAAAAATGCCAAATGGCAAAAAAGGTATTTAACAAAATTATCAATTAAACAAAAAGTGATTTGTCAATTAAGGAAAAATTAGCCGATTTCAAAAACTATAAGATAAATATTTCTGTAATTACCCATATATTTGAAGGAAAAGGTTAAATAAAAGCAATGCTGAGTCCGACTCTGTAAAGCAGTTCTCTAAAAGAGACATCTGCGCTACAGGAAATGGATATGGCTGGCTACATACACACTGAACCGCCCTTGGTCGGGCATGACATGGAAGTAAAGGGATCGATTACATCCGAGGATGCAGGCTTTTATACCATAATCATATCTGCATTGATCTTTCTGATTGCTACTCTAACTGGTCACCTGGCTTAGGATTCATATAGCAGGATGCCAGACCCCCTCAGGGGTGAAAACAATATAATTTTTTATAGCTTGACAACTCTTCCCGGCAGGGTCCGGAATACCCTGGAATTCTCAGAAATGGCCCCTGCCGACCTCAACCTCTCGATGTGAGGCGCTATGTCTTCCGTCCTCTGCAAGAACTGATCCGCCACCAGCTTCTCCAGCTTTCTACGGTCTACAGGCTTGCCTTTTCCCAGACCGGGACAGGTGGGATTATAATTGATTTTTAGCAGCAGATCGCCATTGGCAGCGCTCTCCTCCTCCACCCGAAAGGGAAAGAGCCTGCAGGCTATGGGCCGGACGGAATAGATGCTGCAGCCCTCCCGGTAGAAGATGCAGGTGGCATCCTCCTTGCTCTTCATAACCGGCAGATCGAGAATCACTTTGCTTCCCTGATCCTTGATCTTAACATAGCATCCATCATAATCGTAAAGGGTATCCACGATTTCATAAGCCTCTTTGCCTGTCTTTCTGGATATGGCAGCTACATCTTTGCCTGTGAGGTAGATCAGATTGGACTTTTCCCAGAACTCCTTGATCTGCTCGGCAGGAATAAGGTCACCGAACTCTCGAGGCCTCTTGTGATGGCAGCATGATCCGCACCTCTGGCACTGGAACCTGATATCATCAAATACGGCCTTGACCATAACCCGGGGCATAGAGATCAGCTAAAAAAAGAGAGAAAAAAGAAGGCGACTTTATAGAGTCGTCTTCTTGGGGTGCTTCTCGGCTATTACCTCAAGACCCAGCTCCTCAATGGACTCAGCCTTCATGATCTCCACCA
>DAWB01000002.1 GCA_002505805.1 Methanosaeta sp. UBA80
AATCCTTACTCCGGAATGTCGGTTCTATAGTCTTCTCTCCCATGGGAGATCCGAACGATGGCACTTGTACCCTGGCATAAGGCGATAAATCCCCGTCCAGACCTGCGTGATGGCAAGCCGCTTGACGCCGCAGAGTTTGCGGTGCATCTGGATCAGGTGCGAGACAACAGAGCGCCGGTCGATTATCAGAATCCAAAACAGTTCTTCGAGCGGACCTACCTGACCGAGAATCTGGCCGACCTGGCCGCCCAGGTGGTCAGACGCCTCTCCGGAGAGAGGACAGAGACCTCGGCCGTCTTCAATATGTCCACCCAGTTCGGCGGCGGAAAGACCCACGCCCTTACTCTGCTCTACCATCTGGCCAAGAGTGGTGCCAAGGCCAATGCCTGGGCCGGCGTGAGCAAAATACTGCAGAAAGCCGGCATCGATGCCGTGCCGGAGGCTGCCACTGCGGTCTTCGTGGGCACGGAGTTCGACTCCCTCACCGGACGGGGTGGGGAGGGTGAACCGGTACGGAAAACTCCCTGGGGGGAGATCGCCTACCAGATCGGAGGAGATGCCGGATTTGCCGCTGTTGCCGAGCATGAAACTCAGTTGACCGCTCCCGGCGGCGATGTTATCCGAAGGATCCTCCCCCAGGATAGGCCCTGCCTGATCCTCATGGATGAGCTGCTCAACTACATCAGTCGCACTCGTCGATCCGGCCTATCCGACCAGCTCTACGATTTTCTGCAAAACCTCTCTTCAGTCGTCTCTGGCCAGGACAATGTGGTCCTTGTGGTTTCCCTGCCGTCCTTGGTGAATGAGATGACCCCGGAGGATCATTCCGATTACACCCGCTTCAAGAAGCTCCTGGACCGGGTGGGAAAAGCCATGATCATCTCTGCACAGTCCGATACATCGGAGATCATCAGAAGAAGGCTCTTTGAATGGGACTCTAATGCTATAACCCTGGACGGCAAAGTCCCCCTTAGCAAGGAGGCCGTCAAAACCTGCAAGAGCTATGCCGATTGGGTCAAAGCCCACAAGCAGCAGATTCCTGGCTGGTTCCCGGTCGATCATGCCCAGGAGACCTTTGAGGCGTCTTATCCCTTTCATCCCCTGGTGCTCTCGGTCTTCGAAAGAAAATGGCAGGCCTTGCCCAGGTTTCAGAGAACAAGGGGCGTTCTTCGCCTCCTGGCTCTGTGGGCATCCAGAGCCTACCGGGAGAACTATACCGGTGCTCATCAGGATGCACTCATCGGCCTGGGCAGCGCCCCGCTGGATGATCCCATCTTCCGCGCTGCGGTCTTTGAGCAGCTCAATGAAGACCTCTTGGATGGGGCTGTGACCACGGATATCACTGGCAAGAAGGAGTCCCATGCCATCCGACTGGATGAAGAGGCAGGCTCAGCCATAAAGAAGGCCCGCCTGCACCGCAAAGTGGCCACAGCCATCTTCTTTGAGTCCAACGGCGGCCAGACGCATGGCACCTATGCCACCCAGCCCGAGATACGCCTGGCAGTTGCTGAGCCGGACATGGATATAGGAAATGTTGAAGCCGTCCTTGATACTCTCAGCAATAGCTGCTATTTCCTGTCCGCAGAAGGGACCAATTACCGATTCAGTCTCCAGCCCAACTTGAATAAGATCATCTCCGATCGCAAGGCCGGCGTGCCAGGAACGGANNGATAGCGGAATGGACTCGCAGTGCAATAATAACCGCCTTCAATGCGAGCAGTGCTTTGCCCATGAAGTTCTTCCCGGAGAAGAGCGGAGACATTCCCGACCATACGGCGCTCACTTTGGCAGTTCTTTCGCCAAATCATTTGAGAAAGGATAGGGAGACGGAACTGCTCTTGGAATCCTTGATCAAAGAGCATGGAACATCTGCCCGGACCTACAAGAACGCCCTGCTCTTCGCCGTAGACGATAGCGAAGATGCGATATCTGCCGAGGCCCGCAACGCCATCGCCTGGACCAGAATCCGAGATGAGGAGGACCAGCTTCACCTTGATGAGAGACAGAAGAAAGATGTGAGCGGAAAGATTGCCAAGGCAGAGAAGGATCTCAGGGAAGCGGTATGGAGAAGCTACAAGCATATCGCGATGCTGGGAAGGGATAACCAGATCCAATGGATGGATCTGGGCCTGATACACTCCAGTTCCGCGAAGACTATAGTTGACCTTTACCTGTCTGAGTTGCTCGGCAAGGATATAGTCTCCAAGAGCATCAATCCCAGGCTTCTGGTCAATAACTGGCCTGCATTCCAGGAATGGTCCACCAGGTCGGTCCTGGATGCCGTATTCGCCTCGCCCAGATTCCCGAAGCTCTTCACTTCCGACGCTATAAAGGACGCCATCTGCAAAGGGGTATCAAACGGATTCTTTGCTTACGTGAGCATGTCAAAGGAGGGCGAATATGATCCGATCTTCTCCAAGACCGAATTGCAGCCACAGGATATTGAGATATCCGATGATTGGTTCATAGTCAAAGAACCGTTGCCTCCCAGAGATCAGGAACCGGATTCCATAATCATCTCTCCAGGCCAGATAAGCATTAAACCTGGTGACACATTCGCCTTCAGAGTTGAGTTGTTTGATAAACAGGGCAAGAAACTGATATCGGACAATGTAGAATGGCATGCCACGGGCGGAACCATAGATCAGCTTGGCAACTTCAAGGCCGGCCAGGGGGAGGGCTCATTTGCTGTGACGGCATCTGTAGGTACAATCAACGGTTCGGCCTCGGTCATCATAGTCGTAGGCGGCACTCTCCAAAGAGTGGAAGTAGCACCCCAGGATTCTGCTATTGGCCCAGGCAAGGTCCTCAGCTTTTCCGCTCAGGGATATTATGAAGATGGTCATGTCGTGCCAATCAGAGATATCCTTTGGAGCGCGAGTGGTGGTTCTATTGNNTGATAAAGGCATCTTCACCGCAGGCCAAGAGGAAGGTATCTTCGAAATAGAGGCAAGATCTGGAGATATCGTTGATCGATCGAGAGTCACAATTAAAAAACTAAAGCCCCACTGGGAAGGCGAGATACCTCATCAGAGATGGACTCAATTTTATAATCGGGTTCTCTCAAAGTTTGCCACTCGAAAGGGATTGAAGTTGACTGTCTCCGTGGACATTCCTGATGCTTCCGAGGACGAAATAGAAGAGATGAAGCTGGCTCTTAGGGAACTTAGCCTCCAGGAAGATATCGAAGTGTAGTAAGCCGATAGGCCTTGAACAGAGGTTTTGGCATCTGCTTGGCTCGTGGGAAAAACATCGATTCTCAGTCGCCTTCCAGAGGCGATCCATTGCTCCAAACCTTTTTATATAACCCCTATTCTTCCAGTGCAAGGAAACCTGATGACCGTAGCCCGCGAGAGAGTCATCCTTATCCCGTCCTCTCTCAC
>DAWB01000045.1:0-8620 GCA_002505805.1 Methanosaeta sp. UBA80
CCAGTCACCTTCTTTCATCTTTTTAGCAGCATAACAGATTTAGCTCAACCAGATGTGTGTATCGTTTGTAAACTGTTTCCCTCACAGTGATTATCACTTGTAGCCATTGGGATTATCAGAGTATGCGATTCTTCAACTTCTAATCTATGATGCAAGCAAGCAGGTTATAATCCCTCTATGACCAACAGAGATGAAATCGAAAGCAGAAGCTATAGGGATCCACAGGGCGATCGCATACAAGCGGTGCAGACGGCTCTCGATCTCAAGATGTCACGATTTTCGCCGGTAGACAGCGTTTACCAGGGATTCTATATCCAGTTTGAGCCCGATTCTGCGCAAGGTAAGCGCGCTTTGGCAGGCAGTGAGGGGATCGTCGGTTCACGGCTTACGGCTATCTTGTGTGAGCAAGAGCAGGATCGCCGTACGTATGGTATTGAGCTCAAGGCCCCGTCAGGAACATCCATTGTAGTACTGAAGGGACAAGAGTCCGAGCGAATCATTGCAGCGATACAAGCTGGATGGAGTGTCAATATTTATCTTTCGCTGGTTGTCTTCAGCAAGGAAACGGATAGTTTTTGGGCAGAGGCAGCGTGCATTCTCTTTGATACCGAACAAGAAGGACCTCTGGCAAATTTCACCAAGAATATTGTGTATCGATTAAATCGAGGAACACACCCTGGTCTGGAATTAAATCAGGAGCAATTCATTCGCATTATTGAGAGCAATGGAGCCTGGTATCTGACAAAAGACACACCACTGCCAACACTCAAACAAGGCGAGATCATCTATAGAAGAAGAAAAGTCTGGAGGGAGTATCTGGTGGAAGCTGCGGCAAGCGGTAAGGTTGGTTGCAAGGTTGCAGCTATCTTCTTTTGGCTGATCGTAATAATCGCTGTTATCTGGTTGGTTGCACGTTTTATATTCTGAACCTTCTTCAAGAGAAGTCCTGACATCAGAGAACGCTGATTATGCAAGGAATGATTAAGCAATCTATCAGGATTGAGTCCTACTCCCATTGGTTTTATTTCATGCGCATCTGTAATACTTTGTGAATGTGATGCAGGCGAAGGGATAGATGCTTGTGTTGGCGATGATCCGCTGGTTGCAGTATGGAATCGGGAGTGCTAAACTTCCAAGGCTTGCTTATGAACCGGGATGATATCAGAAACGGTTCCTTTCCTGCTTGGGTTTTGCCTTCATAGAACCTGAGCCGCATAGTCCAGAGGAGGTGAAATATGAAGGCTTATGAACTGTTGTTCTTTGTCAGCCCAACTCTCGAAGAAGAAGTCCGTGAAGCCACATTCAAAAGGATAGACTCCGCAATCACTGCTCAAGGTGGTGTGGTAGACAAGGTCGAAGAATGGGGTAAGCGCAAACTTGCCTTTGAGGTTAACAGGCTGACCGATGGAGATTACTCTCTCATCGATTTCCATGCTGATCCAAAAGATATTGCTGAGATTGACCGTGTGCTTCGCATCACAGATGCGGTTGTACGCTTTATGATCGTACGCCGCGAAGATCGCGACTAGGCATTCTTTCTAGGACCGCCAAGAAGCGAAGACAAAGACGGCGTGATACGAGTAGGGGTGGTCAGAGATGAGTATCAACAAGGTAATGATCAGCGGTAATCTAACCAGGGACCCTGAGCTAAGGTCAACCACATCCGGTATGCCAGTGTTAGGCATGAGTGTTGCGGTCAATGACAGGCGAAAGAATCAAAGCACAGGTGAGTGGGAAGATTACCCCAACTATATCGACTGCACTTTGTTTGGTGCACGAGCCGAAGGTGTGGCCAAGTTCCTCACCAAGGGATCGAAGGTGGCAATCGAGGGCAAACTGCGTTGGAGCCAGTGGGAGCGTGACGGACAGAAACGTTCGAAGATCGAGGTTATCGTCGACGAGATCGAGTTCCTCACCTCACGAGATTTCTCTGCGACACCAGCTCTACCCAAGACCAGCATACCTGATGTCCCTGATATGCCAATATACGATGAGGATATACCCTTTTAGGACTCCTCGTCTGATTGAAGAGAATAGGAGGTCGCAATGGCTGAATACGTACGTCAACCTCGGAAGAAGTACTGTCAATTCTGCAAAGACGACACCAAGTTCATAGATTACAAAGAAGTGAATCTATTGCGTAAGTTCATGACAGACCGCGGCAAGATCAAACCGCGGCGCGTTACCGGAACCTGCACCCAACATCAGCACGAACTCGCTGTTGCCATTAAAAGGGCTCGTGAGATGGCCTTGGTTCCCTATGCAGTTTCTGTGGTGAGCGGGCGCGTTGGCGGCAAGGGCCGCGGATAACCACGGGACAGGAAAAAGCATAGGAGGTGCACAATGAAAGTCATCTTATTGCAAGAGCTCAAAGGAAGAGGCGGCGAAGGAGACGTGATCGAAGTTGCTCACGGATTCGCTGTCAATTACCTGCTCCCACGCAATATCGCTATTGAGGCGAATAAGGGCAACCTGAAGCAACTTGAGCAGCGAAAGCATGTGATTGAGAAGCGCGAGTCTGAGCGCCTCGATTCTGCCGATAAGATCCTCGCAGCATTGGATCAGAAGAAGATCGTGATTGGTGCGAAAGTCGGAGAAGAAGGACAGCTCTTTGGCTCAATCACCGCACAGCAGGTTGCTGATGCCCTCAAGCAGAGCATTGGTGTTGATGTAGACCGCAGGAAGATCGATCTTCATGGGGCCATCAAATCGGCCGGAGAGCATCCAGTCACCGTTGCTATCTATCGCGAAACGAAGGCAGTGGTGATTGTTGATGTTGTTGACGAGAAGGTCTTAGCTGCTGCAGCCCAAGCGTCTGCAGTCGAGGTTCCGGTAGCTTCAGAAGAGGTTGTGTCTGAGGATGCCCTAGATGAAGTGGCTCTAGACCAGCCTGTCGAGGATTAACCAGAGTCGAAGAGAGAAAGCTCTCTGATTCACAGACGTAAGCTCATTTGCTTTGACGAATGATCAGCTTAGGCAAACATACAAGCGCGCGGGCTTTGGCCTGTCGCGCTTGTAGTGCAAATGAGGTATTATCACAAAGCGATTACCGCAGAGATTATCGGCTGGTTCGATTCATCTCAGATGATTGTTTTCACCGATCCATGTGAAAGGCTTTTCATGGCAGACATGATAGAAAGTGCGCCCCCTCAAAACGTAGATGCAGAACGAGCTGTTCTCGCTGCCATGATCCTAGATAAAGAAGTTGTTGAAGAGGCTTTGGCTCGTGTTGCAGCAGAGGCCTTCTATAGACCTGCCCATCAAAAGATCTTCGCGGCCATCTTCGACTTGTATCAACGCAATATCCCGGTCGATCAGCTATCTTTGGCTGACAGGCTTGAAGCTCGTGGTGAGCTAGATGAGGTGGGAGGAAAAACCTACATCCTTGAGTTGGCGAATAACTCCTTTGCTCTGGTCAACTGGGCGCACCATGTCGAGATAGTCAAACGACAGGCGCTTCTCCGCGACCTTGTCACCGCTGCCATCCACATCAAGGCTCTGGGGCTGAGCGCTCCAGATGATATTGACAGTGTGGTTGAGGAGTCGGAGAAACTCTTATTCGAAGTCACCAACAAACGAGTTGATGCCACGTTTAAAAAGCTGACGGAACTACTGGTGGACTCTGTTGCCATGCTGGAAGAGATGGAAGACAAAGATAGGGCCAGAGAGGAGGCCTTTCGCCGGTCCCGAGAGGTGATCCGTCTCTGCTCCTCATCCATCCGCTCTGTGCATCGGGGCAATCTGGAATCGGCCTTGAGGCTGATGCAAGAGGCAGGGGAGGACCTGGATGGTATTCGAGAGGCTCTCACGGAGCACCAGGACATTCGCTATGCCGGATTCGTAGATGCGGCAGAGCAGGAGTATGCAGAGGCCAGAAATGTCTATTCCATCATTGCAGACCATATGATTCTCAAGCCGGAAGAGGTGGGGGTTGAGGGCATCAACTACCTCTGCGGCCTGGGAGATCTCTGCGGCGAGCTACGCCGCCATATTCTGGACCTCATCCGGACCGGCCGGGCGGAAGAGGGAGAGAGATTCCTGGAGATGATGGAGGAGATCCACAGCCTTCTCATGCTCTTCGATTATCCTGATGCAGTCACCCGGGGCTTGCGGCGCAAGAGCGATCTGGCCAGGAGCATGCTGGAGAGGACCAGGGGCGATCTGACCAATGCCCTGGAGCTGGCCGAGGTGCAGAAGCTCTTGCGAGCAAGCCATGCCGCCGGGGAGATAGATCGGCCCAAATAATTTCAATTATAAACAGTCTGATCAATAAAATAATAAACCAATTAAACAGATCACTGTCTCCGGAGAAAGACGCATGAAGTTTGATCCCAGCTTGATTAAGGAGGCTGCCAAGGAGGATTTTGATAAAGCCTGGCAGCAGGGGAGGGAGTACCTCGGTCGTCCCTCTTTGAACCAGAGGTATCCCAGGAACAGCTATTCATTCGGATCGGTCCATCCCATATTCGACACCATCCAGAAGCTGAGGGAGGCCTACGTCAGGTTAGGCTTCTCCGAGGCCATGAATCCGGTGATTGTGGAGGCATCCGATGTCTACCGCCAGTTCGGATCGGAGGCCCTGGCAGTATTGGATCGCTGCTTTTACCTGGCCGGGCTGCCCCGACCGGACATAGGCATGTCTGAGGATAGGGTCTCCCAGGTCAATTCTCTGTTGGGCCGCCAGCTCTCCGGCGATGAGGTGGAGGCCCTGCGCCAGATACTGCACGGCTACAAGAAGGGCAAGGTGGAGGGAGACGATCTGGTGGGTGAGATCGCTGCCGCTTTAGGCGCTCACGATGCCCTCATCTCCACCGTCTTGGAAAAGGTCTTTCCTGAATTTCGAGAGCTGAAGGCTGAGGCCACGTCCCGGACCCTGAGGAGCCATATGACCTCGGGTTGGTTTATCTCCCTCTCCCATCTTCACCATCGCAGCCGCCTGCCGGTCAAGCTCTTCTCCGTGGACCGCTGCTTCCGCCGGGAGCAGGCGGAGGATGCGGCAAGGCTGATGAGCTACTACTCGGCCAGCTGTGTGATCATGGACGAGGATGTGAGCGTGGAGGACGGCAAGGCGGTGGCGGACGGGCTTCTCAGCCAGTTCGGTTTCGAGAAGTTCCAGTTCCGGCCGGACGACAAGAGGAGCAAGTACTACACTCCGGGAACCCAGATAGAGGTCTTTGCCTATCATCCCGGCCTGGTGGGCTCGGCCACCAAGTACAGCAGCGGATGGGTGGAGGTGGCCACCTTCGGCATCTACTCACCGACGGCTCTTTCCCAGTACGACATACCCTATCCGGTGATGAACCTGGGTTTGGGAGTGGAGAGGCTGGCCATGATTTTGCATAACTCCCAGGATCTGCGGGCTCTATCCTATCCCCAGTTCCAGACGGAGTGGTCTCTTTCCGCCCGGGAGATGGCCCAGATGATTGGCGTCGAAAAGACGCCAGCCACTCCAGCCGGCCAGGATATAGCCGAGGCAGTGGTTGCTGTATGCGCCGAGCATGGAGACGCGCCCTCGCCCTGCGCCTTTGTTGCCTGGGAGGGGGAGCTCTATGGCCGAAAGGTCCGGGTTTCTGTGGTCGAGCCGGAGGAGAACACCNNGAACACCAAGCTCTGCGGCCCGGCGGCTCAGAATGAGATAGTGGTCTACAAGCAGAACATCATGGGCATACCCAGAACCACCCGCTGGGAGGAGGCCTTTGCCGAGGGAGTCTCCACCGGAATCAGGTACATCGATGCCTTTGCCGCCCTGGCAGCATACGAGGTTGAGGCAGCAGCCATGGCCGGTAGGGAATCTGAGACGAGGGTCCGGATAGTGAGAGCGCCGGGGGACATCAACATCAAGATTTCACCTGCTTTGGAGAGATTCATCACCAGCTACAAGCACAAGATGGACCTGAGAGGGCCGGTATTCGCCACGGTCAAGAGCGAGATATTGCCCTGATTCAGCTAGAGGATATCATGAAGGACGCATCAGCCAATCAGAGCGCCAAAAAGGCAGCGGGAGAGGCGGCAGCGGATCTGGTCGAAAGCGGCATGGTCGTGGGCCTGGGAACCGGCTCCACTGTGGCCTGGACTATCAAGCGGCTGGGAGAGAGAACAAGAGAGGAGGGGCTGGAATTTCTGGGCGTTCCCACCTCCTTTCAGGCAGAGAGCCTGGCCATAGAATGCGGCATCCGGCTCACCACTCTAAACCAGCATCCGGTTCTGGATCTGGCCATAGACGGGGCGGACCAGGTGGATCACAGGCTCTATGTCATCAAGGGCGGCGGGGCAGCCCACACCAGGGAGAAGGTGGTGGCCTGCTCGGCGCAGCAGTTTGTGGTTGTGGCTGACGAGAGCAAGTATGCAAAGCATCTGAGCCACCCGGTTCCTGTGGAGGTACTGCCCTTTGCCCTAAGGCCGGTTGAGCGGCAGCTCCAGGAGCTGGGAGGAAAGCCGGTGCTTCGGCTGGGAAAGATGAAGGACGGGCCGGTTATCACCGATAACGGCAATTTTGTCCTGGATGTGGACTATGGGCGGATTGAGGAGCCCGTGGAGCTTGGGGCAAGGATGAGCCGGATTCCGGGCCTGGTGGAGCACGGCATATTCGAGAACCTGGATGAGCTGTATCTGGCCAGGGGAAGCGGCGTGGAGAGGATTAAAAGAAAGAGTTAAAGAGCATAGAAATGCCATAGGGAGAGACATCAATATCTGGCTATTCATTGAAAGCTCATCCCTATGGAGATAATCCTCACATAGAGAGCGAGATGCTTTTTTAATCGGTTATAAATGGCTTGGGGAAACCTCTGAAAAAACAGACCCAAAAAATGGATACGGCAATCGACTTTGCCCACTCCATAATGCGCCGCGAGTCCAGAGCCAGAAGGTCGGATCTTCAGCCCACTAGTGTAGAGTTGAAGTCGATGAAGATCCCCGTCATCTTGCCTTCTTCAAAGTACCCATAAACGGGGTAAGCTCCCATGCCCGGAATCAGCCGCATGCTGCTGCCGGCATCCGATGCAATTATCAATCCCGTGGTTACATTCAGCATTCCTATGAACTGATAGCTGAAAACGGGGCAGGTCTTGATCTTAGAATCATCCCCGCCTATGCCGTCGCTGGATGAGAATGGCTCGCCTCCCGCCCAGGGACTGCCAATTCCCTTCTCAAAGAGCTCTCTCATGGCTGCCTCTGCCGGGCGGTCCATGGGCTGGGGTCTATCCCCAAGCAAAGAAAGATCCTGATTTAATGTAGCTGCATCTGCAGTATTCTTTTCCATCTGGCCTGCTCCGATCACAAGCAGTGCTGCCAGAATAGCTGCCGCCAGAAAGGCAGGCATCGCTTTCGTAAATCCTATCACTATACTCCCCTCTATCACACTTATTTTAAAGATTATCTGCTCATTAAGTTGAGCCTGCATTCCCATTCTATAATATATTGCTTTCCCTTCATTAAACCTGATGGAAGGATTTTGATCTGCTGATGCCCGGCTGGCCTTGGCAAAGCCACCACTCGAAGTCAAAAGCCAAAACTGGAAAAATGTAGCCGGGTAAAAAATATAAAATGTATGATTATTCTAACTTCCAGGCTTATATCCGCGTGGCTCTTCAACCGCCTCTATGGTGGCAATGGCATGCTTGAAGACCAAAAGCTCGCCTTTAGTCGTCTGGAGTTGGATCTCATATGAATTGAATGATTCAACCGTCCCCACAACCGGCTGCCCTCCTGAGAGGAGGCGAATCATGACCTTCTTGCCTTTGAGCTTGGGTATGAACTGCGGCTGTGACGGTTTTACAATGGGCTTTTCTTCTTCAGACATATCACTCATTCCCTCCATTGATGCTTCTGCTTATTAGAATATCATTTGATAAACATAAATAATTTTGCAGATCCAATTGCAGTTGAAGCTGCCTTTGATTCGGCCCTATAAATTGAGATTATGACTTTAGCCAAAGATCTCCTGAGCCGGGCAGTGAGAGACCGAACCCTCGAAATCCTGGCTATGGCGCAGGGCTCTCCAGGCATCCTTTAGTGAGACATCTTTGATACTAGCATAGCTATTTTTCAGGTAAGGACAGCCCCGGATGCTCCCGTCCACAGCCACATGCATCCACCTTCTGCCGGCCATGCAGCCGAGCATCTGGCCCTCGAAGTAGGTATTGGCGAAGATCCTGGGTCCACTCGGTGCAGAGTTGATCTTGCGATAGATATCCAAGATCTTCTCTTTCTCTATTAGAGTCAGCTTCTCCCCGGGTGTTCTGGGCATGCCCTCCCATATGGACAGCTCCTGTACCCCCAGCTCGTCAGCCAGCCTGTAAAGCTCTAAAATTCTGTCCACCTGCCCCGACTTGATATGGCAGGACATGGTGACCATCAGACCAGCATCGAGAGCCGTGCGTATGGCCTCCAGAGCCCTAGCATGGGCCCCAACAACGCTTCTGATCTGATCATGCTCCTCGGGATTGGTGCTGTAAACGCCGATGATCAGATTGTAGAGGCCCGCCTCTTTGAGCTTGATCGCCTTTTCCGCGGTAAGCTCCAGGCCAGGGGTGAAGAGATTTGCCACCGCTTTCTCCGGATCAATATGCTTGATCAGATCGAATATATCCTCTCTAAGGAGAGGATCTCCCTCGGTAAAGGT
>DAWB01000045.1:8697-13765 GCA_002505805.1 Methanosaeta sp. UBA80
GGAACCGGACGGCCTATCGCCGCCCTGGCCTCATTGACAAGCAGCCTCCTGAAGGGGCCGCTGGGTATGGGCGGAAGCCAGGTGCTGACAACCATATCGTCGGTCCGGATCAAGGCAGGCTTCTCCTCCGCCAGCCTCTGGTTCATGATATTTAGGACCGGCTGGATCATCCTGGCCAGAGCCCCACTGGCCTGCAATGCTCGATGATCGGGATCAAAGTCCACGCCCNNTATATGCTTTCTTTTTTCCCGGCAGTTATAGAGTTATCGCTGCATGAAGAGATAAGGTTAAATCGATCATCTCTCCTTTACGCCAGCGGTGAAGCTGAATTGAATGAAGTTGTACTGGCCTACTCCGGTGGCCTGGATACATCAGTTTGCATACCGCTCTTAAGAGAGCGCTATGGATTCGACAGGATAGTCACGGTATTGGTGGATGTTGGCCAGCCGCAGTCGGACGTCGAACGGGGAAACAAGAGGGCTGAGCTTCTGGCGGATGAGCATATCACCATAGATGCCAGAGAGGAGTTCGTCAATGACTATATCTTCCCTCTGATCAAGGCCAATGGCTCTTATGAGGGCTACGTCCTGGGAACGGCCATCGCCAGGCCGCTAATAGCCAAAAAAGCAGCAGAGATCGCTCGAGAGATGGGAATAAAGAACCTTGCCCACGGCTGCACCGGTCGCGGCAACGATCAGCTCCGCTTCGAGGCCATCTTCCGGGCTACGGACTGCCGGGTGATTGCTCCCATGCGAGAGCTGGACCTGGCCCGAGAATGGGAGATTGATTATGCTCGAGAGCATGGAATAGATGTTCCTGTGACCAAAGAGAAACCCTGGTCAATAGACGAGAACATATGGTCCCGATCCATGGAAGGAGGCAAACTGGAGGACCCCTACTTTGAGCCTCCTGAGGAGATCTACGGCTGGACGGAGAGACCCGATGCCGGCAGGAAGCCAGAGGTGGTGGAGATCGGCTTTGCCGCAGGTGTGCCCGTCTCCCTGGATGGAGTGCCCATGGGTGGGCTGGAGCTGATAGAGCGGCTCAACCGCATAGGTGGAGCGCATGGAGTTGGCCGGACGGATATGATCGAGGACCGAGTCCTGGGGCTCAAGGCTCGAGAGAACTATGAGCATCCTGCCGCTACTATCCTGATCACAGCCCACAAAGATCTGGAGCATCTGGTTCTCTCCCGAGCCGAGCTGCGCTTTAAGGTCATGGTGGACGAGGCCTGGTCGGAGCTGGCCTATCAGGGCCTGGTGGAGGATCCACTCTATGACGATCTCATGGCTTTCCTGAACCAGTCTCAGAAGAGGGTCAACGGCTCGGTGAGATTGAAGCTGTACTGCGGCGCTGCCGTGCCTGTGGGCCGCCAATCCCCCGATGCGCTTTACGACCAGGATATGGTATCATTTGACTCTGGGACGCTGAGCCAGAAGGACGCAGAGGGCTTTGCCAAGTACCACGGCTTCCAGGCCCGGCTGCTCAAGAGAAAGGGACGGTAGAACTATCGGGTAGGGCAGGATTTATTTGATATCGCAGCCCAATATCTCAATCATGCCCAGAATTGTGATATCAGAGGACTCCAGGTCCGGTGACCTGGCACCGCTGGCCCTGACCTTTCATGAGATCCTCAAGCTCCCTGTGACTATGCGCAGCAGAGGCTTTCCAGGAGTGAGGGTGGAGAGAGGAATGGTTCTTGATGATAGCTACAGCGGACCGGTGCTGGAGGCGGTTATAAGCGAAGGAAAGAGCATTCGCACCACGCCGGAGAGCGGAGCCTATAAAGGCATTCCAGTCTCTGTCGCACCGATAGTGGTGGAGGGGCAAGCGGTTGCTGCAGTTGGGGTGGTGGATGTGATAGGCACTATAGACATTCCTGAGGTATTTGGGGCTTATGGCGAAGTCATAAAGCAGGTTCAGGAACAGCACCCTTAGGAAATGAACATCCGGAGAGCGGAGAGCGGAGACCTAGCCCAGATCGTTCAGATCGAGAGCCTCTGCTTTCCTGAGGAGGCAGCCTTCCCCCCACGGATGTTTGCCTATCTCATCGAATACGCTGTCTGCTTAGTCGCCTGCCAGCCGGAGAAGAAGGTGCTTGGTTTCATCATGGGTTATGCCAGCGGAAAGGCGGGCGCGGTTTATACCCTGGATGTTCATCCCCAATACCGCAGGATGGGCATAGGAAGCAGTCTCATCTCCTCTTTGGAGGAGAAGCTGCAGAGACTGGGTGCAGAGACTGTCCGGCTGGAGGCGGCAGTGGAGAGGCCGGAGGCCATAAAGCTTTATCATAAAGCAGGCTACAGGGATAGAGAGCTGGTCAGAAACTATTACGGAACGGGCAAGCATGCCCTCCGGATGTGCAAGGCCATTTCGCCTGCTGCAAAAACAGATATCAGAACATGCTCCGAGTTTTAAGCGGTAATAGGTAATCGATTACGAGGATGAAGTTTTATGCTCAACGATAAGGACCGGATGAAAAGCGGCGATATGGAGGCAGAGCTATCTGCCAGAGTGGATGGCCTGTTAGATGAATTCATGACCATGGTCGATTCCATGACCGAGGAGAGGCATCTGCAGAGGGGAATTGCCAGGAGCCAGCTTCCTTCCAGCATGGTGGCCATTCTGGACCGGGAGAGCCTCACCATCCTGGGCCAGTTTCGGCTGGAAAACCGCACAGCCAGCTATTTCAGCCGGCCTGATATGGCTCTAAATGTCCAGCAGGCAGCTCAAAGTGCCAAGTGGGAGTTCGGATTCGATGATCCTTTCATAATCCAGTTTCCTGCCGTATTGATGGATCAGAGCACCGCCGATCGCCGGACTGCTCTGGAGGGCATTGCCGCAAAGCATGTCGACTCGGAGTATCTGAGGCTGGAGGAGAAGCTCAGCCTCATGCGTCACCGGCCAATTTTCGGCCCGGCATCAGATCCGGTTATGACCAGGACCTTGCTCCTGCTGCGGCCAGAGAAAAGAGGGGAGACGGTAATAGAAGAGGCCATCCGTTCTGCACTTTCCACCCGAAATCTGGCTTGGGAGGATGCACCGGACATCCGCAGCGGAAGGGCGGCAGTGAGGGAGATGTGGCTAAGCATCAACTATGCTGCGGTGATAATGGCCGACCTTACCGGAGCCGATCCCCAGGTTATGTACGGCCTGGGCATGGCTCATACACTGGGGAAAGAGACGGTTCTGATCTATCCGCAGGGCTCAAGCTATCTGACCGATATACCCCGAGCCGAGAGAATAGAATATGAAAGCAGCGAAGCAGGAAAAGCCAGGCTGACAGAGGAGCTAGACAGGGTGCTGGACAGAATTCTGGCACCTATTCTAGGGGAATAAAGTTAAAGCTAAGGTGAGCAATGCTGGTCTCAGCCGGGCCTATAATGTTATATATGTCCTGCATTTATACGAAGCTCCGACTCCGAACTCAGGTCTCCGAGCTTCATTTGACCCAGGAGGGGCNNAAGATAAGGTTGGCAATCGCGGGCTTGGGAAACTGCGCCAGTTCCCTAATTCAGGGGATAGAATATTACAAAAAAGCGGATGAAAAGGATTGCATAGGGCTTATGCATTATGATATCTGCGGTTACAGAGCCAGTGATATCGATGTGGTGGCGGCCTTCGACATAGACAAGCGAAAGGTGGGAAAGGACATAGCCCAAGCCATATTTGCCCCTCCAAATTGCACCAAGGTGTTTTATCCTGATGTTCCTCGCAAGAACGTATCGGTAAAGATGGGACCGGTCCTGGACGGGGTCGCCCCCCATATGAGGAGTTATCCGGCTGAGAAGAGATTCGTCATAGCCGACGAGCAGCCATGCGATGTGAGAGAAGAGCTCATATCCTCCGAGGCAGATGTGCTGGTTAATTATATGCCCGTGGGCTCGGAGGAGGCCACCCGGTTTTATGCCCAGGCGGCACTGGACGCTGGAGTTGGCTTTGTAAATTGCATGCCTGTTTTCATAGCCTCCAATCCCCAGTGGGCAGCCAAATTCCAGGAGGCAGGAGTTCCAATTGTGGGCGATGACATCAAGTCTCAGATTGGTGCCACCATAGTCCATCGTGCCTTAACCCAGCTCTTCAAGGACAGGGCTTGCATCATGGATAGGACCTACCAGCTCAACATCGGCGGCAATACCGACTTTCTCAATATGCTCAACCGGGAGCGTCTCAAGTCCAAGAAGATCTCCAAGACGGAAGCGGTGCAGTCCATTCTGGATGTGCCCCTGGGCGATGATAACATCCACATCGGGCCATCGGATTATGTGCCCTGGCAGAGGGACAACAAGGTCTGCTTTTTGAGGATGGAGGGCAGGATCTTCGGAGACGTGCCCATAAACCTGGAATTGCGATTATCGGTGGAGGACTCTCCCAACAGCGGCGGGAGTGCCATAGACGCCATAAGGATCTGCAAGCTGGCCAAGGACAGAAAGATAGGAGGCCCGCTCCTGGCCATATCCGCCTACACCATGAAGCATCCTCCGGTGCAGTTTCCCGATGAGCTGGCCAAGGATATGGTGGACAAGTTCATACTGGGCGAGCCAACTGAAGCGGATAATGTGAAGGCATATCTGACCCAGGCGGTAAAGGCCAAGTAGATGTTCTTTTTCTATGACCGGGCAGAGGTCGTGGAGATGCTTCCCGGCCTGACCCGCAGAACACTGGTCAGCGATGAAAAACTGATGATCTGCCGTTTTGATCTGGAGAAGGGAGTCGAGATCCCCGGCCATTCTCACCACCAGGACCAGGCGGGATATGTGGTCTCGGGAAGGATTCGGTTGAGCGTGGATGGGAAAAACTGCGATCTGGGGCCGGGCGACAGCTATTCTGCTCCATCGGGAGCGGTTCATTCGGCATTGGCATTGGAAAGGTCGGTGGTTGTCGACACCTTTAGCCCGCCGCGAGAGGATTACCGCAACACTGGTGATTAATGAAATAACGAATTGAGCAGGACTCTCATCGCATTAAAAAAAAAACGCTCCAGACATTATTGTAGCCTACATTCCGGAGTAATCTTCTAATAATCGAATATTTTTCTTG
Source organism: Methanosaeta sp. UBA80 (assembly GCA_002505805.1). Taxonomy (GTDB): domain Archaea; phylum Halobacteriota; class Methanosarcinia; order Methanotrichales; family Methanotrichaceae; genus Methanothrix. The sequence continues at coordinate 13,738 of DAWB01000045.1, forward strand.
TTAGCGATTTAACATAATTAATAAAAAT
>DAWB01000168.1 GCA_002505805.1 Methanosaeta sp. UBA80
CGCCCTAAACCCGGACAAAGAAAGCCCTCAGGAGACGGGCACTTCAGTCACCTGGACCGCATCGGCCAATGATACCGAGAGCGATCCCATATCCTATCGCTTCCGGCTCAATGGCACTCCTGTTTCCGAATGGCAGCTGGAAGGCCTGTGGATATGGACTGCCAGTGAGATCGGAACGTCTACAATTTCCGTCCAGGCAAGAGACAGCCATCATGAGGAGGCGCAGGGAGAGGCAGGAAACCTAAGCCGCGAATTCACCATAACCGCTCCCGCACCAGTGATCGAGGAAGAGGAAGCGCCCATTGCAGCAGAGAACGAAACTGGAAATGAGACTGAGCTCGAGCAGCCTCTCAATGAAACCGAACTGATGCCCATTGCGCCTCCTGTATCCGAGGAGAATGTAACCACATCGCAGCAGGAAAATGAGACTGCCGCGGATCAGCTCTCCAATTTGACCAATGAAACCGAATTGCTTACTCCATCGCCAGAGACGGTTGTGCCTGAGGAAGAAAACCTGACCGCGCCGGTGTCGGAGGAGAATGTCACCACAGTCGAGCCTGCCAATGAGACCGAGGCGGCCAAGACCGAGCCGGTGGCGGTCAATCAGACACCGGTTCTGAATTCGCTCACTGCAGATCTATCCAGCCCCCAGGTTCCCGGAAGCAGCATAACCTGGACTGCTGATGCATCCGACGCTGAGAATGACTCTCTGAGCTTCCGGTTCTATCTCAGCAGCCCGGGCACCGGTGGAGAATGGCAAATGGCCTCTGACTGGAGCGCCTCCAATTCCTGGACCCAGAAGACAACAACAGCCGATGCCGGCGAAAATCAGGTTAAAGTCCAGATCAGGGATGGCAATCATGCTGAAGAGGACGGCTATGACAGCGAGGCCACGGCACTTTTCACCATCAGTGAGATGCTCCTGAATATATCCGGCATGGCCTACCAGGACAAGAACGGCAACAACATCCTGGATGAAGGAGAGGGCCTGGCCGGCTGGACGATAAAGCTCACCCGGCCGGACGGCAGCGAGCTATCCGCCCTGACCGGATCCGATGGAGCTTACCGCTTTGAGCAGCTCAAAGCAGGAAGCTATAAGGTCGCCCAGGATACGCCGTCCGGATGGAGCGTCGAGCCTGCCAGCGGGTCATACGATGTAGATCTGCAGGGCGCTGACGCGACCGATAGGAACTTCATCAACAGGCTCTCCGCCTTCAGCATATCCGGCATGAAGTACAACGACCTGGACGGCAACGGCATCAATGACGGCGAACCGGGAATGGAGGGCTGGACGATAAAGCTCACCGGCAACGGCCTCGACAATCAGGCGGTAGAAAAGGAGATTGCCACCGGTTCAGATGGCTCATATAAATTCGAGGGCCTCTCTCCCGGCACTTATGCTGTGTCCGAGGTGGAGCAGTCCGGCTGGAAGAGAACCGCTCCCGCCGAGGGCTCTCATACCGTCAGCCTCTCCGATGCCGATGTAGCCGGAAAGGACTTCGGAAACCATGGCTCATGGTCCATATCGGGAAGCGTATTCCTGGACAGCAATGGCAATGGTGCCAGAGATGGAGAGGAATCGGGCCGGGCAGGCTGGAGCATTCAGCTCTCCAGAGAGGGTGCGGTGATAAATGCCAGCACCACGGCAGAGGACGGCTCATATGCCTTCAAGAACCTGGCTCCTGGACAGTACACCCTGTCCCAGGCAGCCCAGGAGGGCTGGAAGGTGAGCCTGCCGGCGGAGGGCTCCTACAGCGTGGACCTCTCCGATGCCGATGTGTCCGGCAAGGACTTCGGCATCTCCGGAGATCTTTCCATATCCGGACAGAAGTACTATGATATCAACGGCAACGGGGTGCAGGATGAAGACGAGCCAGGCATTCCCGGAGGCGATGTCAGCCTGGTGTTGGACGGCAAGGTCGTGGCCAACACCACCACCGATGACAACGGAGTCTACACCTTCGATAACATCCTGCCGGGAACCTACACAATCAACGATCCTGTCCCCAGCGGCCTGGTGCTCACCACACCCTCCACAGTCACAGTGATCGTCACCGGAAGCACTGTGGTCAAGGCCAACTTCGGACTGGTGGGGATGAATGCCATATCCGGCATGAAGTATAACGACAAGAACGGTAATGGAGCCAAGGATGCCGGTGAAGGTGAGGGCGGATGGGATATCGTCCTGACCGGAAATACCTGGTTTGGCAAGCCCCTGCAGCCGCAGACCACTACCACAGCGCCAGACGGCAGCTATAAGTTCGACAAATTGATCCCCGGCAGCTACAAGGTCAGCGAGACATCCCGGACGGGATGGACCCAGATCTATCCGGCGGGGGGAAGCCACACCGTAAGCTTTGGATTCCGGTCGCCGCCTTTTGAGTCCAAAAACAACGACTTTGGAAATAAGCTGGTAGCTCAGTCGATCTCAGGAGTCAAGTACAACGATCTTAACGGCAACGGCAATAGAGACCCAGGAGAGAGCGGCCTAAAGGATTGGACGATCAATCTGGAGCAGCCGGGGGGGACGGTGATCAAAACCACAGTCACCGCCGCTGACGGCTCCTACAGTTTCACCGATCTCACTCCCGGAACATATGTAGTCGGTGAGGAGCTGAAGCCCGGCTGGACCCAAAAGGCCCCGCCCGGTGGAAAGCATACGGTCACATTGACCGCATCCACATCCAGCGTCGGCGGAAAGGACTTCGGCAACTCCATCAACAATTTGCCGCCCAAGAATCCGACATTGTTCTCCAATAAGCCCAGCCCGCAGATGGCGGGAACTCTGGTGCGATGGACGGCAGGAGCCGACGATCCGGAGGGAGACGGTCTGCTCTACAGGTTCTATGCTATGGGCCCCTCGACCGGCGGCATGATGCAGCCTCAGACTGGCTGGATGGCATCAAATGTCTGGAACTGGAATACCGGCGCCTTTGCCCCGGGAAATTATCAGATAGAGGTCTGGATAAGAGACGGCAATCACGCCGGGCCGAACGGCTTTGATGTCAAGAAGACGTCCTCCTTTGCCTTGGGCAGCGCCAACCGGCCTCCAAGAGTGGATGTCCTGTTCTCGGACCGGCCTGCGCCGCAGTATGCAGGAAGCTGGGTTCGCTGGACGGCCATGGCCCGCGATCCGGAAGGCGATCCCCTGCAGTTCAAATTCTATCTGCGCGGGCCAGCCACCCGAGGCTTCTGGATGGACCAGACCGGCTGGGGAAACAGCAACCGCTGGACCTGGAGGACTGATCCCTGGGATGTGGGCATCAGCGAGGTTCTGGTAGCGGTAAGAGACGGCAAGCATGCCGGTCCGGGTGGATCGGACGACTATGCCACTGCTGCCTATTCCATCATCATGCTCAACCGGCCCCCGGCTATCACCGGCCTGGCCAGCAATGTGATGGGACCCCAGCCCATTGGAGCTGCCATCCGCTGGCAGGCCTCGGCCATAGACCCGGAGGGCAATCCGGTCTACTTCAGATACTGGCTGAACGGGCCGGCCACCAGGGGTGTATGGAGGATGGTGCGGGACTGGTCCACAGATCCCAACTGGATCTGGTTCACCTCCCCGGACGATGCTGGAGTCAGCCACATCCAGGTTCAGGTGATGGACGGACTGCATACCAGCCCCATGGGATGGGATGACGACGCAGGGGCACTCTTCACTGTGCTGCGGCCCAACCAGCCCCCTGCTCTGCTATCCCTGAAGCCGGATAGGCCCAGTCCCCTGAGCGCCGGAACGCCGGTCCGGTGGACGGCTACGGCCTCCGATCCGGACCGGGATCCGATTTACTTTAAGTTCTGGCTGAAGGGGCCATCCACAGGTAACGCCTGGAAGGTGGTACAGGACTGGTCGGCTAAAAACCAGTGGACCTGGGCCAGCACCGGCTACGATGGCGGGGCTTACAGCGTTTATGTCTATGCCCGGGACGGAAAGCACAATCCGGATAACTCATACGATAGCGCTCTAGGAGCGCCTTTCACCCTCTCACCCAACCAGCCGCCCAAGGTGACAGCTTTGACCCCGGACAAGAAGACCCCCCAGAGTGCAGGAACGCCAGTGACCTGGACGGCAAAAGCTACCGATGCCGATAGAGATCCCATACTCTACAGGTTCTGGCTGAAGGGGCCGGCTACGGGAGACTCCTGGAAGGTGGTGCAGGACTGGTCACCCAGCAATAAGTGGACCTGGACCAGCTCTGGATATGATGCGGGAGACTATGCCGTGTATGTCTATGTNNCCGGGACGGAAGGCATAGGCCTGAAACCGCCTATGATAGCGCAATCGGAGCAGCATATCAGCTCACACCCAATGCTCCGCCCCGGCTCACGGCTCTCGCTGCAGATAAGAAGAGTCCCCAGAACGCCGGAGGAGTCATAAGATGGACTGCCTCTGCCATTGACGTGGATAAGGATCCCATCCTCTATCAGTTCTGGCTGAGGGGCCCGGCAACAGGCAACGCCTGGAAGGTGGTAGCAGACTGGTCGACCAGGAATCAGTGGATCTGGACCAGTGCCCCCATCGATGGAGGAATGTACAGGGTCTATGTATTTGCCAGGGATGGAAGGCACGCCCTGCCAAATGCCTACAACAGCGCAATGGGCCAGGACTATCAGCTCCTCAATCCTCTGCCCGTGACCCGGATGGTGGTGGTTGGAAGGAGATAAGAGAATATTGGACAAATTGGGACAGCTATATTATATAGCTGCCAGACCGGGCATGATTGAGATGGCGGGCAGCTTCGCCATCTCCTCTTTTTTTCTGCGTTTGAATTGGGCAGGTATTCGGCCTCCTTGAATTGCTCTCCTCTATGGCCAGATGGCCATGGGAAGATTTAATAGATATTGTCGGCAAACCGTTTGCTTATTTCAGGAGACTAAAAGAATGAAGAGCTTAAAAGGAACTGAGACAGAAAAGAATCTTCTGACGGCTTTTGCCGGCGAGTCGCAGGCCAGAAATAGATACTCTTATTTTGCATCTCAGGCAAAGAAGCAGGGATACGAGCAGGTGGCAGCCATATTCCTGGATACGGCCGATAACGAAAAAGAGCATGCAAAAGTCCTCTTCAAGCTTCTGGAAGGCGGAGAGGCTTATGTATCCGCATCCTTCCCCGCGGGAGTCATTGCCAGCACAGCGGCCAATTTGCAGGAGTCGGCAAATGGTGAGAAGCATGAATATGCAGAGATGTATCCCTCTTTCGCAGAGGTGGCCAAGAAGGAGGGCTTCTCTGAGATCGCCGAGACCTTCCTCAATATAGCCAGGGCAGAGATGGGCCATGAGAAGAGATTTCTCACCTTAAAGAAGAACATCGATGAAGGAGCAGTTTTCAAGAGAGGAGACAAGGTGGTCTGGAGATGCCGAAACTGCGGATATATGCACGAGGGAAATGAGGCCCCCAGCGAGTGTCCGGCCTGCAAGCATGAGCAGGCATACTTTGAGGTTTTCGGCGAGGTCTATTGATTTGCTTTAAGGATTCGGTCAAGCTATTTTTTTTATTACATAGGGAGTGCGGAGG
>DAWB01000025.1:0-737 GCA_002505805.1 Methanosaeta sp. UBA80
TCCGTATTAGCTATCTCATCAAAGACTACGCAGTCCCTGGTACCAACGACCCCTATCTTGCCGGTGTTGAGGTTGATAAAAAGCTGAGAAGGAGTGGCTTTGCCACCGGATAGAACATGGGCATAATAGGAGATGTTCCTGTAGAGATAGGTCTTACCGGTCTCTCGCGGGCCTAGCTCGATTATATTTACGTTCGTCTCGACCAGAGGGATACATCGGCAAAGGTAGAGCAGCTTCTCTCGGCGGGTCAGCCTATCTGGATTAAGACCGCATGAGTTTATCAGAATGTCTATCCACTCATCCGTGGTAAACCTGGAACGCTTATCGATGTACTCCTCTTGATTTATGACGCTGACCTGGAAAGGAATGAATTGCGTGACCTTGAAGGGACGAATTTTCTTGTTATGAATCTCAGTTTCGTCATAAGTTAGTTCTATGGTGCCCCACATGCCCCCTGATAAGAGCATGGGATACTGGTTGACAATGTCTTCGGGAATATTGACAAAGCTCTCATTTATGGCTGGGATTGATGCCCAGTACTTATCGTCAGTCTCGACCAGCCGAGCCTCCATGTTGGCTATTAGAGTATGGTGGCGGTTCTGCTTTATAAAATGCCTGACCTTCTCAGCCTCAGCACCATGGACGAAGTTCTCCTTGAGCCTCTTGATCACCAATGCCATATCAGTTTGGAAGCTATCCTCGGAGCAATAATTGTCTATAAGATACTCCAGAACATA
>DAWB01000025.1:757-4205 GCA_002505805.1 Methanosaeta sp. UBA80
CCCTTTGGCATCATGCCCAGGATATTTCCCAGGTTGCCGACTAAGCGCACAACTCTCTCGGAATTGAGCCTAACAGTGAAGGCCCGTGATCTGAACCTCTTAATAGGCTTTCTACCCTCTCGATAGCTTACAAGAGCGTTCAATGTTATCTTAACGAAACCCTTGCGACGCTCATCTGGGGGCAAAGATGTGAGGTCTGGTGCGAACTTAAAGGTTGCCTCTTCACGAGACTGTGAAGTCAAAAATATCATCTTTGAAGGCAGAGAGAATTGTTTGTTCAGGTAGCTGTAGCTCACTTCAATATCGATCCTCATCTCCTGAGTCCCCTTGGGGACGGCTGTCCAGGTGAAAGGTATTCGTAGCTCCAGCTCCTCATCCTCCAAGATTTCACTTGGACCATCGACCTGGCCGATGTGCAGAGCTTCAGTTTCAGACGACTTTACCTGAAGTACAACCATGGGTATAACCATCTCTTGGAGAGAGATGCCGCCATGAGTAAATGCAAAAGGATCGAAACCTGCCTTTCTGCTGAAATAGTATCCAGGTCGGGGAAAAGTTATCGCCTTATATTCTCGAATAGACCTGGTGCCATCTCTTATCACAGAAACTGCTGAAGGCATCCGAATTTTGGATGGGATGAACGAAATTGCATTCTGTCTTACCTTATCCGGTGCATGGGAGAATAGCAATGATTCCTTCATCCTGCAATTCAAGTAATTGCAGTCTTTATCCTCATAAAGGTCCTCAGGTGGGAACCATAGTGGGGTCTTGCCCACGCGGGTGAAACCGTGATCTGCCACTACGAAGACCTTCATGCCGGGAGACAAATTTCGGACAATCTCCATTATCTCATTATCCAGAATGTTCTTAATGTGCTGCTGATAGATGAAGGATAAGGGTCTGTCTGGGGTCTGTCGACCATCCTGGTGCTTCTTAACATAAATCTTGTGAAGCTCGGTGTCGCATAGGTCAAGGATATAGACATCCAGGTTGCCAATATGATACCGCACGGTCTCTCCGATGCCCGATCCCACCGGATTTGACACCTCAACTTCGCCTTTAAGGCCTAGCTCCCTGGCCAGTGCCTCTTGAAGAAGCAAATTTTCCTTGGCATGGATGTTGAACTCATCTGGATAGGCTCCGGCACTTATAGCTTTCCTGGTGATTTTGGTCTCTGAAGGCAAGAGCGATGAGCCTGGAAGATCTTCCAGCAGATCCATCCGGGCTATGAACGCGGGCTTAAGAAGCTCATCCCAAATATCGTATCTCATGCCATCGAAGATGAATATGGCTGCTTTCTCTTTTTCAGGATTCCAGAAGGGCACAAGGCACCGTTTGATGAATCTGCTGGTTAATACTATTCCTGAGTCGTCTCCAGAGGCCCATGCCGGATATTTCTCTCTGACCATGTCCTGGAAGCGATAATTGAGTTCATCCAAAAGTGAATATGATTTATCTTCGACTTCGCCCACCTTTTTCCTGATATGGACGAGGGAATCGATAAACTCATGGGGTAGGCCATTGCTTGAACGGGGCAGGATTCTTTGGCCTTCAACTATTCTGGAAAGATCGGCCAGGTAATATTCGAGCCTATTGATGCCCTTTGAGTTCCATAGGTCTCGGAAGGTGATGAATGTCAGCTCATCTGGCTTGGCAGACTTAATCTTTCTGAGACCATCAGCCAGAGCCACCAATATCTGACGAATCTCGAAAGCAAGACGATAGGCCCTCATCAAATCGTTCCATGATTCTGTGGCTCTGGAATCTATGAAGCGGCTTGGTTTCTTGATACTGAAGAGCTGCTCGTGGATGCTTTTGTGAGAGTTTAAAGACACATCGCTGTTGAGAAGATCGCTCAGAGCAGTCAGCAAAGCTAGCGATCGGAAGAGAGATGAAAAATTCTCTTTTTCTATAATGGATGCAAATCCTTTGAGTTTATCGATCTTGATCTGGTCGATGAGGATGAGCTTTATGTCCTCGGAAGATAGGGAACCTTCCAGAGCTCTGATGTCTATTTCGGCCTGAGCAGGGTCGAGATCGATCAGTTTCAAAGATTCATCTTTCAAGAGCGAGTCCTTTATCGATGAGAAGGGCTGAAGAGAGGGATCAATATTGGCCAGAAGGAGGCCCCAGTTATCGATATACTGGGCTAGGATTGCCGAAAGATAGAATCCTCTGACCACGATTTCTGGATCCTGGGAGACAAGCCAGCAGAATGGTGGATCAGAAGAGCGCAGTTTATCTTTGATGGGCGTGATTACCTCCGGTGCGATGTCCTCCAATTTCAGTATCTCGTTATGCTTCAAGAGGCCTATGGCCCAGAGATCTTGCGTGTCCAGATTTCGGAAAGCCTTATCCGGAAAGCCAAGAGCAGCAAAGGCCACTATGGTTTTGAAATCATAATCCGTGAACCTGAGGTCATCCGCCTTCCTTAGGTTGGAATAGGCTGCGAGAGTCCCTTCCAGGTTATCGATGATGAACCTTGCATAGAGGGGGTCATCAGTCACCTGCGGCCAGCTCTCGCCGGTCTTCTCTTTAAGAAACTCTCGAAGCTCCAGGTCGATCAGGGCATTTTCGGAAGTCTTTGCCAGTATATCCGGATAGAAAAGGGGCGGGGCCCGTCCAGCTTTTTTGGAGCGCCTGGAGGGTGGTGTTTGGTCGATCAGCAGGATCTTCTTTATGGACGGATCGGATATCGTATCGTAGTAGAGCTTGCGAAAGACCAAGTTGGTGGCGGCAAATATGGCGGACATGCCGTGATCTTCGGCAAACTTGCTTAATGTTCCGTCAGACTTCAAGAGTTTGAGAGGATCACGGACCAAAATGAAAGGCTTATCCGCTGCGGCCTCAATCTTCGGCAAGACCCATTCTCTTAGCATGATCTCACTCCAACTGGATCATGGGCCTGGAATCTGTGTCGTCTGTAGCGAGCTGTCCCTCCAAGAACTCCTTGAACTCTGAGACAACCTTCACCAGGTTTTCCCGCTCCACCGTTCTGGTGCTGGGCTTAAAGTCGGATATCTTGACCTGCTTTACCACAATCTTCTTCAGGTATTTATTGATTGAGTCCACAAGAGAAGGTTCTTGAACCAGAGCCGGCACCAGGTAGTGGCATAGCTCCGGTATAGTTTTTATCCCGAGCATGGAATCTATATTATGATCTCCTTTGCCCTGCAAAAGGCGCTCCTGAATGCTTGGGGAGAGCAATATCTCCATTCTCCTGGCCAGGGACTCCTCCAGGATCGCCCTGGCATCATTTGCCAGACGCTTGGCATCTTGCTGTTTTGACGATGCGTTGGCGAAGGTAATGCCGCAGTCGTGGATGGGTCCCGTCCTTAAAGCCCGATCAACTGAAGCTCGAGAGGCGTTGGGGCAGGAAAATATCCCTTCAGCAAGTTTCTTGATCTTATTCTTAACCTGATCGTGCTCGCCTTTGGGCATTGCAGCG
>DAWB01000119.1:0-7350 GCA_002505805.1 Methanosaeta sp. UBA80
GTGGTTACGGCGGAGGAGATGCCTGATATAGTGGAGGAGCTGGGACCTGCCGGAGCCGTGCGCGAGGTGGACGTGGTCACCACAGGAACCTTCGGGGCCATGTGCTCCTCGGGTGTTTTCCTCAATCTGGGACACAGCGATCCGCCCATCAAGATCAGCCGGGCGCTCCTAAATAGAGTGGAGGCCTACGGAGGTGTGGCCGCCGTGGATCTCTTTTTGGGAGCCACCCAGCCCTCCGAGGACCGGGGAATGGAATATGGCGGGGCTCACGTCATGGAGGACCTCATATCCGGAAAGCAGATTGATGTGGAGGCCTTCGGCGCAGGATCCGACTGCTACCCCCAGATGGAGCTTGAGACCAGCCTGCGGCTGGAGGATTTCAATCAGGCCATTATGGTCAATCCCAGGAACGCCTACCAGCGGTACAATGCGGCCAGCAATTCATCGGACAGAACCATGCACACTTATATGGGCACTCTGCTGCCGCGCCTGGGCAATATTCATTACAGCGGAGCCGGCCTGCTAAATCCCATATCCAATGATCCTAATTTCGACTACATTGGCATAGGGACGCGGATCTTTTTGGCCGGAGCGCCAGGATTTGTAATGGGAAGCGGTACCCAGCACAATCCGGAGAACAATTTCTCAACGCTCATGGTCACGGGAGACATGAAGAAGATGAGCAGCCGCTTTCTGCGGGCAGCCACATTTCACAAGTACGGCCCCAGCCTTTACCTGGGCATAGGAATCCCCATTCCAGTTCTAAACGAGCGCCTGGCCAAGAGCACTGCGGTTCGGGATAGGGATATCTCCGTGCCCATAGTGGACTATGGCGTGGCTCGCCGTGACCGGCCAGCCTTGAAGATGGTCAGCTATGAAGATCTCAAGTCGGGCGTGATTGATCTCTATGGCAAGGAGGTCTCTGCATCATCCCTATCCAGCTTCCTCATGGCCAGAGAGGTGGCATCTGCCCTCAAGGAACAGGTGGAAAAGGGAGAGTTCCTGCTCAGCGCTGCCGTGGAGCCGCTGCATAGGCTCGGCAGCTCCCGGCCCATGAAGCAGACCAAGGANNTGGACGTCATGAGCCGTGATGTGGTCAGCGTGGGAGAGGATATAGAGGTGGAGGAGGCGGCCAAGCTGATTGTAAGCGGCCATTTCGATCACCTTCCGGTGGTCTCCCGGGAGGGCAAGCTGATGGGGATCATCACCACCTGGGATATCTCCAAGGCGGTAGCGGGGGGCAAGCCCTCTCGCATCGGGGATATAATGACCCGCCGGGTCTATTCCGCCCGGGCCGATGAGCCCATCGAACTCGCGGCCCGCACATTTGAAACCCACAGCATCTCCGCCATGCCCGTGGTGGACAGAGAGAACAAGGTTATTGGCATGATCACCAGCAATCATCTCTCCAGCTTATTGGCCAGGAGGCGATAGGAAAATGAAGTTAATGCTTCATGTGGCTCCGGGAATAGTGCGCTATCCGGTGGTAGCCTCGGTCATTCTGGAGACGGGGGCGCTGGTAAACATAGAAAGGGCCAGCATCGATAACGTGAGCGGGGAGATTGTGCTGGAGGTGCCGGCGGAGAAGTGTCAGGAGGTGATCGAGGCCTTCCAAAAGCGGGGGGTCAAGGTAATGCTCCTGGAGATCCCTGTGGTCCGCGACGAGAACGAGTGCGTTCACTGCGGTGCCTGCGTCTCTATCTGTCCCACAGGCACATTCCGCTTCGAGGACTGGCGGGTGGTGGCGGATTCTGGAAAGTGCATCCAGTGCGGTGCCTGTGTGGTGGGCTGTCCCCAGAGGGCTCTGAAGCTGGTTTTAAAGTAGGAAAGTGAAGAGGGATTTTCTCATTTTAAAAAATGCCTGTGAAGTAGCAGCGATGCCGCCCGCTACAAGTTAAGGGACTGATCAAAGGCGAGCCAGGATGAAAGCCGGCAAAAAAATGATTTTAAATTTTTAGCCTTTCAAATTCCGCCCAGGAAGTCAGCGCCCATTGTCCGACCCTGCTCCGAGGCATAGTACTTGGCTATGGCCTGGTCAGACATGAGATTGACATCATTGGTGGTGTACTCCGCCCGGCTGTCCATCTGATGTCCTCTCATGCTCTCGCTAGTATTGTTGCCGGCGGCAAGATAGGGCTTTTGCAGACTGCACGGCATGGACATCTTCTCCATTATCAAGGAGGCATCATTGCCGAAGGTGCCCATGACCCAGGCATTCCACTGATCCACCAGGGCATTGAAGCCGGCCACATCCACACCCTGATTTGCCTTTTCATAGGCCTGGCCCAGCTTGAAGGAAAGCTGGACGCCATTCTTTGTGCTGGCAAGCTCTTCCGGGGTATAGGCAGAGGCCAGAGAGACCGCCGCCAGTAGGCTCAAGAGAATCAATATCGTCTTCATCATCGGGAGATATGCATTTGGGCTTATTAATACCTCCTGGTCTGGCCAGGATATATAGCTCTCATAGGAGAAGCTCTCTCAGGAGAAAGGGTTCATTTCCGGCCTATTTCCTGCTCTCCTGCCAAAGCAACTGTGATATATCCAACCGACATAGTCCGGATCATGCGCGCTGCCATAGTCGTCACCGATCCGTCCGACTGGACCGCCCAGGCCCTGCTCTACTCTTTTACCAGAAAGGGAATTAAAGCCGATTTTCTTAACTTCAAGGATCTCATAGGCTGCATAAAACGCCGGCCATCTTTCCTATGCGCCGGACGGGATCTTGAGGAGCTGGATGTCATTCTTGTCCGCGACCTGGGCCGGAGCGGTGCCAGCGATGTGGCCTTCCGCTTCGAGACGCTGATGGCCTTGCAGGAGAGGGGAGTTGACGTGATCAACCCCCCTCAGGCCATCGCCCGCGCTGCCAACAAATTCGCCACTTCCCTGGCGCTTCAGAGGGCAGGAGTTCCCACTCCCAGGACTGCCGTAACCACCAGCCTGGAGGAGGCGCAGGCCGTGCTGCAAAATCTGGGCAGAGCCGTATCCAAGCCCCTCTTCGGATTCAAGGGGCGGGAGATATTCCTGCTCCAGGATGGGGTCCAGGCCGACCTGGACCGCCTGGAGAGCATCCTGAATATGGAGGGACTGGTTTACCTCCAGGAGTTCATCGCCATGGAGAGGCCCCGCGACATCAGGGCTTTTGTAGTGGACGGCGCTGTCCTGGGTGNNGCGCTATCTACAGGCATGCTCCTCCCGGCCAGTGGATCAGCAACCTGGCCCGTGGCGGCCATCCCGCCGCCTGCCCCATCACCTCAGAGCTCGGAGATCTGGCCGGCCGGGCAGCAGAGGCTGTGGGCGCGGTATATTGCGGCGTGGACCTCCTGGAGACAGCTGTCGGCCTGAGGGTGATCGAGGTCAACGGCACGCCATCGGCTAAAGGCATCTTCCAGGCATTGGGCCTGGATGCCACGGCGGCCATAGCCGAGCATGTCTATCAAAATTGTTATCTACGTGGTCGCTAACCAAAAGAGCATGTTTACGATACTCACCGGTGCACAGTTTGGTGATGAAGGAAAGGGCAAGGTAATCGATCTGCTGGCTGAGAATTATGATGTGGTGGTACGCTTCCAGGGCGGAGACAATGCCGGCCATACTGTGGTGGTGGGCGGCAAGAAATACAAGCTGCATCTGGTCCCCAGCGGAGCCATCTTCGGCCGTAGGCTGCTCATCGGCCCGGGAGTAGTCCTCAATCCCCGCGTGCTCTGGGATGAGATCCAGGCATTGGAGTCGGAGGGCATCGAGCTTGATATCGGCATAGATGCCAAGACCACCATAATCATGCCTTATCATATCGAGCTGGACGGCCTTCGGGAGAAAGCCAGAACGGAGAAGATAGGCACCACCAACCGGGGAATCGGATTTGCCTATGTGGACAAGACCGCCCGGGAGGAGGTTCAGATGGGAGATCTCACCGATCCGGCACGCCTGGAGGCCAAGCTCAAGGAGATCGGCCCTGCCAAGGAGAAGGCCATAGCCGATATGGGCGGCGATCCCACCGTGGTCAGGTATGCTCCTTTCATCGATGAGTATCTGGAGATAGGAAAGAGGCTCAAGGACAGGGTGACCGACGTCTCCCGGGAGATAAACATCGCCCTCATAGAGGAGAAGAACGTCCTGGCCGAGGGGGCTCAGGGAGCCTTTCTGGATGTGATCCACGGCACCCAGAAGTTCGTCACCTCCAGCTTCACCACCGCCGGCTCCGCCTGCGCCAACCTGGGCGTGGGCCCGGTGATGGTGGACAACGCAGTAGGGGTAATCAAAGCCTACATCACCCGCGTCGGCGAGGGGCCCATGCCCACCGAGCTGAAGGACGATCTGGGGGTGCGGATGAGAGAGAAGGGCGGCGAGTACGGCACCACCACCGGCAGAGCAAGGCGCTGCGGTTGGTTTGATGCCGTTTTGGGACTCAAGTCCGTCTATCTTAACGGCTACACCGAGCTGGCCTTGACCAAGCTGGATGTGCTCACAGGCATAGATCCCATAAAGATCTGCATAGGCTATGATCTGGATGGAGAGAAGCTGGGCTATCCTCCGGAGGCTACAGAAGACCTGGCCCGCTGTCAGCCGATTTATGAGGAGATGCCCGGCTGGACCGAGGATATAACTGAGATCAAAGAGTATGATGATCTGCCGGCCAATGCCAGGGCATATGTGGAAAGGCTAGACGATTTACTTTATGTCGAACCTCTGGATAACTGTATTGCAGCTGTCTCCGTAGGACCGGGCAGGGAGCAGACCATCTACCTGGATGAGCCAGAAGACTGAAATTGAAATGGCGCCCGGGAGAATGATCCTCTCCTGGGAGAGCGGCATTTTTTTTTGTGGATTTCTTGAATAAATATTTATTCTCCCAGATCTTCATTTGTAAATAAAATGGGGGTTCATGTCGTATGAAAACACATTATTTAGTAGCTGTGCTGGTTATAATGATCGGCATTTCCGCAGCTGCATCCGATAAGCAGGGCAAGGAGGATTACCGCTTCTCTCCGGCAGGATTTGATTCGGCTATAGTCTCTGCNNTGATGATAAGGTCAAAGTGATCATCAAAGATGGCTCATTTAAGCCTTCCGAGGTTTCCATCGCCGCAGGAGGCAGAGTGGAATGGCATAATCAGGATGATGTGCAGCATACTGTGGTCAGCGATGATCAGGATTTGTTGCCGTTTTCCTCCGGATTGATCATGCCCGGCAAGAAATACTCATTCACCTTTAATACGCCGGGAGTCTTTGGCTATCATTGCAGCATCCAGGAGGCAATGCAGGGCAGGATCACGGTGACGGCAGAGGCTAGTGAAGATAAGGGCTCGAAAAAGGAATCTGATTCTCCATCCTGGAGCGAGCTGCCTTTAAGACAAGGCCAGAGTGCAGCAAAAGGAGCATTAGGGAGCGGCAGTCAAATCGCCGACCGGGGGATACAGATGCAGATAGCCGAGCCGGATATACCGGTCTCTGCTGTCAGAAGACAGGCTCAAACCACTGCCAGCCTGTATCCTGGTCAGACCGATCTGCAAAAGTTCTCCTCCTACTATAGCATGGAGAGCTCTGAATTTGACGCGCAGCTCGCCTCTCCCGCAGAGATTGAATTCGATGAGGTGGCGCCGGAGACTATCTACTATGGATCGGCCCAGAAGGCAGTGCCCTATTCCCAATATCAGATCTATGCTACAAGCACCGGTGCAAATTCCCTCTGGATTTCGGGATCATCAAGCTGGACCCAGTATGCCGTGATTCCCATCGGCTCTTATCTCAGTATGATCGCTACCACAGCCAGCGAGGGCCATGGCGATCTTTATGAGATCTATCCCGATGGAAAGCTGGACAAGAGGGCTTATTCCTTTTATCCCTACACTCAATTGGGCTTTTATGCCGGCAAGCTGGGAGAGCATCAACTCTTCTTCAATATTGATGGCCAGCCCAGCAATGTGATTGTAATCTATGTAGTGCCCTATCAGCAGATCCAGCCAACCTACGACCCTGCATCCATAACCATCAGATCGAACTGGCTGAGAGGATACAGCCTTTATGTGGACGGCAGGTATGCTGCTACCGAGGGGACGACAGGAGAAGAGGATGGTGTATTGACCATCGATGTGCCAGGCGACCAATCCCATAATATCGCTATCGATGGCGACGGGATGACGTTCTCCGATTACAAGTACTTCCAGTCAGGATATGCCTACCAGCTCAACATTTAAGGGACTGGTGGAGCAATATTTTTTATTTTTTAAAAAAAAATATTGCCCAAGCTGAGGGCCGTCTGGCGCGATCGGTCAGAGAAAAAGGGAGCTTATTCTGACTTTGTCTCTTCCGGCTCCTCAGGCTTGTCCTCTTGCTTTTTCTTGCCCTTGCCCATAGCAACCAAGGATGCCTTGGCCTGGATCCTGGCCAGAGGATAGTCGTCCTTGGCCACCTTCTCCAATGCCTCAATGGCGCGGCTGTCCTTGAGCTCTCCCATTATCCAGGCTGCCCCGGCCCGAATGTCCTTGTCCGCATCTGAAAGAGCCTCAATGATGCGATCCGATACCTGCTTGCCGTAGGCTGATATTGCCACCATGGCATTGCTCTTGACCAGATACTCCTCATCCTTGAGCGCTTCTATCAGCGCTTCCAGGGACTCGGAGATCTCCCGCCTGGAGAGGAGAATGATGGCATTGGAGCGCACCAGCATATGCTTGTCCTTGGTGGCTGCGATCAGCTTCTCTGTGGACCAGCTGGGATCGGGAAGGACCGCAGGCATGGACGGCTCCTCTGCCCCACATGTGGGACAGGCCCCCTCCATCATTGAACGGGTGACTACGGGTGCATCCTGGCCTTCGGAGGTCTTCTCTTCGCTTTCTGTCTCTTCTGTTTTCTTTTCTTCTTCCATGCCCGATCTCTTGGCTTTTATTCTACTTCAGCTTTTCCTAAGGCAAAGGCCCTCTTGTTCGCTTCCAGAAACCGTGCCGGCACAACCTGGGCCAGAGAGCATAGCAGGTCGTCCTCGGATAGTGGGATCTGGCTGGATAGAGCCCCCAGCATCACCACATTCATGGCTTGAGCCGTGCCCGCCTGGCTCGCCAGGGCGGTTGCATCCATGTCCACCACCCGGCGGCAATGCTCCCTTAGGGCGGAGAGGATCTCCGGAATGGGAGGATAGCAGGCCAGACCGGCGGTGACAGTGGCTGGCAGCACCGGCCTGGTGTTGACCAGGGCTACCCCCTCCGGGGAGAGATACCGGGCAAAGCGCAGGGCCTCTCCTGGCTCAAGGGCAACCAGCAGATCAGCGCTTCCCAGGGCGACCAGGGGCGAGAAGCTGCAGCCAATGCGGGTATGGTTTATCACGCTGCCGCCTCTCTGGGCCATGCCGTGGGTC
>DAWB01000119.1:7370-8866 GCA_002505805.1 Methanosaeta sp. UBA80
CCCTGTCCGCCCACGCCCACGATCACCAGGTCGCATTCAGATGTTCTCATGGGGCCACCACCTCTATGGCCGAGGCAGGACATATGGCGGCGCAGACTCCGCAGCCGGTGCATAGAGAGTTGATCCTGGCTTTCTCGTTCTCGAACTCTATGGCCGGGCAGCCGAAGTCGATGCAGATCTTGCAGCCCTTGCACTGGTCATTGACCCGAAGAGGCCCGGGACGCTGGCCAGCCTTGCGGGCCTTGATCACACAGGGCCTTCGGGATATGATCACCGAGAGGCCGGAATAATCCCTGGCCCGCTCAAAGCTTTTCACCGTCTCATCCAGGTTATAGGGGTCCACAGTCTCCACATAGCCGGCGCCTAATGCTTTAGCCAGCGCCTCCAATGAGACCCGCACTGTTGGCTCGCCGGTGGCGGTAACGCCTGTTCCCGGATGGGGCTGGTGGCCGGTCATGGCCGTGGTGGAGTTATCCAGTATGGCCACGGTTATCCTGGCTTTATTATAGGCGGCATTGAGAAGGCCGGTCATGCCGCCGTGCAGGAAGGTGGAGTCTCCCAGGCTGCAGCAGATGCTCGCCCCCTCATCGCTGTGGCTGATGCCGCTGGCCAGGGTGATGCTCGCTCCCATGCACAGACAGGTGTCCACAGTGCCCATGTTCACGGCCATGGTATAGCAGCCTATGTCGCTGGGAAAGATGGCATTCTTGCCGAAGGCCTTCTTCATAGCGTAATAGGTGGCCCGGTGGCTGCAGCCGGGACAGAGCGACGGCGGTCGGGGGGGCAGAATCCTTGCATCCGGGCCCTTTGCCGCCAGCCTCTCCGGCCTTTTCATCATCCGGGCAATGGCATTTCGCACTGTGAGAAGGTCCAGCTCTCCCTGGCGAGGTATAGAGTCCTCCTTTCCCAGTATCTCCAGGCCGGGATTGGCCGTCCTGGCCAGTATCTTCACCTGCTCTTCCACCACCGGCTCCAGCTCCTCTATGATCATGACCCTGGATACGTGCTCCAGCATCCTGCGCATCATTCTGCCCGGAAGGGGGTATGTGCCCAGGCATAGCAGAGAGAGATCCTCGTCCAGCTCGGCTATGGCCTCCTGGGCATATAAGCCGGCTATTCCCGAGGCTATGACACCGGTCCTGCCCCGCAGGGCCAGCCGGTTCCAGGGTGCCCTCTCCAGCTCCGCCTCGATCTCCTTCTGCTTTGCCAGAAGCCGGCCATGAAGAGGCCGGGCATGGACCGGCAGAGCCACCCGCCGGGTGGGATCTTTGACGAAATACCCCGCCCCGGCAGGTGGCCGGATGTCTCCAACCTCCACATCCGATCTGGAATGAGAGACCCGGGTGGTGGGGCGGAGCATTACCGGGATATCGAACTTCTCCGAGAGCTCAAAGGCATAGGCTGCCATCTCCCTGGACTCGGCAGGATTCTTGGGATCGAGACAGGGAATGCCGGCAAACTGGGCATAGCGACGGGAGTCCTGCTCGTTCTGGGAG
>DAWB01000119.1:8929-9286 GCA_002505805.1 Methanosaeta sp. UBA80
CACCTCCAGGGCCACCTTCTCGTTCACCGACCATTCCACATGCAGCTTTAAGTCGCCTTTAAGATCGACTATGCTCTCAATGATCTCTGAGGAGGGGGTGCCGGGGTAGCCGGCTACCAGCCCCACACCTGCCTCCAAGAGGCCCCGGGCAATGGCTGCGTTTCCCAGAAGATATTCTCTCACCAATAACCATCCCTTTAATATAATTTTTACTATATTCTAATTTCCAATGATATTGGCCTCTTCCCCGAGATAACAGTTTGGATGGATGAGTCGAGAAGCTGGGATGAGTCATTCACCTAGTGCTCCATAACATTAATTTTGCAATTTTTGATAATGCCTTTGGAGTTTGTCTCT
>DAWB01000119.1:9320-10161 GCA_002505805.1 Methanosaeta sp. UBA80
TCTTCAGATCTGCTATTCTGCGATCCAGACATTGCTTAGAACCAACTTCCCATCTTTGGAGAGCGGCAAGCAGGTCTCCTGGAAGATAACTAACAATGGAGCCCTACCTCTGGATATCAGCAGCATCTACCTGGCATGGCCCTCAGTAAATAAAAAAGAGGTGAAGGTGTTGCTCAATGGAGTGGAGATATGCTCGCCGGACTTGGTTCCTCCATCCGCAACCATTAATTCCGGCTGGAAGGGAACCGTCGCTGCCCGAACCATTGGGGCGGGAAAGACTGGGACATTGACCTTTGAGTTCGAGAGCACTGCCACCTGTACCGACCAGAGTGGCTACACCATCAATGTGCAGTTCAGCTCCGGTTGCAGCGCTAACCTCGCGCCAGCGGCCAATTGTCAAGCCGCAGGAGGCAGCGCCCTGACAATCAGTGCTAAGAAGGTCTCCTGGACCATCACAAATAACGGGGCAACCCCTCTGGACATCGGCGGAATCGACCTGACATGGCCCCAGGCAAATGGAAAAGAGATGAAAGTGACGCTGGGTGGAGTAGAAATATACTCACCGGACCTGCCTGCTCCTTCCGCAAGCTTCTGCTCCGGCTGGAAAGGAACCCTGACTGACCGCACCATTCAGCCGGGACAGACCCGTATATTGGCCTTCGACTTCGAAAAGACGGCCAGCACCAGCCCGAGTGGCTACACCATCAATGTGCGGCTCAATCCGGGTTGCATCCTTAGCTTCCCAAGCCCATAGGACAAAAAGCGATCCGATATACGATAGCTACAGAGCGACAGCCAGGAATGAGATGCTGTCGCTATCTTTATTACATAGGGAGTGCGG